>NZ_JBSHAO010000005.1:0-256091 GCF_053611545.1 Streptomyces sp. NPDC054796
CCGCAGGCCGGGCGCGGGCGGCGGCTCAGTGGCTCGCGTGCGCTCCGCCGTCGGCCGACTCCTGCGACTCCGAGCCGGAGGCGGACTCGCTCGCGCCGGTGCTCGGCTTGCCGGAGGCGTCGCCCTCGGCGCCCTGCGCGCTCTCCTGGCCCTCCTGGCCCTCCGACGCACCGGCCGACTCGGAAGCGGACGCCGAACCGGACGGCGACGGCTGGACGCTCGGCCCGGACTTCTCGTACTGGTGCGTCGCGGGGACCACCGTCGCGCGCAGCTTGACCGCGCCCGTGCTGCTGAGGCTGAAGGTGACGGGCTGCGCGCTGCCGTTGCTGACCTTGCCCCCGGCGTTCTCCAGCAGGGCCGAGGCATTGCCCTCGCCGCCGAGCGCCAGGGAGCCGCCCGCGGGGACGGTCACCTTCTTCTCGCCCTCGGCGGGGCTCAGCTTCGCCTGGCCGGCGCCGCGGACGGTGACCGACTCCAGGGTCTCGTCCTTGGTGCCGTCGTTGAAGATCCGGCCGGTCACGGTGGCGGCACCCGAACCGTCGGGGGCGGTCACCACATTGGCGTTCTGGATCTTGATGTCGCCGACGTGGACCGCGGCGTTGTCCGGCTTGATCTGAAGGGTCTGCGCGTCGTTCCCCGCACCACAGGCGGAGAGCGTGAGGACGGAGAGCGTCAGGGCGGTGGCGGCGAGGGTGCCGCGTCGAAGGCTGCTGCTCACGGCGGCGGCATCTCCTTGGCGAGCTCTTGCGGCCGAACTACGTGCCGGTCGCGGTCGGATGGGGCATCCCCGCCGGGGCGGGGCACGTCGCCAGTGACGTCATCTGGCGCGCTCAGGTTACCGAGCCGCCTCGCGCGCCCCGCACCCGACCCTCCGGCCGACGACGGACCGTCATCCGGAACGCCACGCGGACCGTCATCCGGAACCCCACGCGAAGCACCCGCGGGGCGCGCCGCGCACCCGCGCCAGTGCCGGACGACATCCGTACGGGCGATTCCGGGGAAAGAAAGCGGGGACCGTGTGAAGAAGGCCCGGAAGACCCTCGTGAATTGATCAAAGTGAGCTGTTGATCAATTCTTCGGAAAGTCCGCGCGACAGTGGAACTGACGCCGAACGGACTACTACTTACAGCCGGACAAAACGGACAGTCGCTCACTTCTGGCGGCACTTCCGGGACCGTGACGAGCGGGTTTCACTCGGCGCGCAGATGGGCCCCGACCTGCGAATACCCGCTTGCAACGACCCGCCGAAGCACGATACGGGGTGGGTTGTCAAGCCCCGAGATATGCCCTGACCTGCGAAAACGCCATTCAGAAGAGGCCGTTCCCGTGTTACTCTAGATAGCCACGGAAGGGGTACCTGACACATGACGTTCAAGGTTGGCGACACCGTGGTCTATCCCCATCACGGGGCCGCGCTGATCGAGGCCATCGAAACTCGCCAGATCAAAGGCGTGGACAAGACCTACTTGGTTCTGAAGGTCGCGCAAGGCGACTTGACGGTTCGTGTGCCAGCGGACAATGCGGAGTTCGTGGGCGTGCGTGATGTAGTCGGTTCGGACGGGCTGGACAGGGTCTTCGAGGTGCTCCGCGCACCGTATGCGGAAGAGCCCACCAACTGGTCCCGGCGCTACAAGGCGAATCTTGAGAAGCTCGCTTCCGGCGACGTGATCAAGGTGGCGGAGGTCGTGCGTGACCTCTGGCGCCGTGAGCGCGAGCGTGGTCTCTCGGCCGGAGAGAAGCGGATGCTGGCCAAGGCGCGCCAGATCCTGGTGAGCGAGCTGGCCCTCGCGGAGAACACCAACGAAGACAAGGCCGAGGCCCTGCTCGACGAGGTCCTCGCGTCCTGACGCGCGCTGTGCGTACGCGTTCTTGATCTTCACCTTCCGCTCTCCTCTTCTCCTCACGCGTCCTGCGCGAGGTTCCCCGCGAACGCGAGAAGCGCGGAGGAAGAGCGAGTTGTAGTGCAGTAGCAGCAGCGATGTGCCGCAGTGCCCGTGTGATGCAGTTCTGTCGCCGGGCGCTGCGGCATGTCTGCGACCAGCCCACGACGTTCAGTAATCTCAACTTCTGCACTTCTGCCCGCGAGAGCGGGAAGTGTGCCGGGCCCGGGCAGATGCCTCGACCGTCATCACGGAAGGGTCCGGTCGGGGGCGTCGCGCCCGGCACGCTGTGGCCATACCCATACCGGCTGAGGACACAAACCTGAACGCGCAACCGATGTCACGTGAATCCACGGGCCAGGCCCGTGACCCCGAATCCCGGACCGCCGTCGTCATCCCCGCGGCAGGCCGCGGGGTGCGTCTGGGGCCCGGCGCGCCCAAGGCGCTGCGCACGCTGAGCGGCACCCCGATGCTCGTGCACGCCGTGCGCGCCATGGAGCGGGCCCGCGCGGTGTCGCTCGTCGTCGTGGTCGCCCCGTCCGACGGCGCCAAGGAGGTCCGCAACCTCCTCGACGAGCACTCGCTCTCCGACGTGGTCGTCGTCCCCGGCGGCGAGACCCGGCAGGACTCCGTGCGGCTGGGCCTGGCCGTCCTTCCCGACGACATCGGCACCGTCCTCGTGCACGACGCGGCCCGCCCGCTGGTGCCGGTGGACACCGTGGACGCGGTGGCCGCCGCCGTGCGGGACGGGGCCCCGGCCGTCGTGCCCGCGCTGCCGGTCTCCGACACGGTCAAGGAGGTCGAGCCGCGCGGGAACGGCGCGCCCGAGCCCGTCACCGGCACCCCGGACAGGTCGCGGCTGCGTGCCGTGCAGACGCCCCAGGGCTTTGCCCGGGAGGTGCTGGCCGAGGCCCACGAGCGCGTCGCCCGGGAGGGAGAGGGCGCGACGGACGACGCGGGCATGGTCGAGCGCACGGGCGTCCAGGTCGTGGTCGTCCCCGGGCACGAGGAGGCGTTCAAGGTGACGCGTCCGCTCGATCTGGTGCTGGCCGAGGCCGTCCTCGCGCGAAGGAGGGCGACCGATGCCTTCTGAGCCGCCTGCCGAGCTGCCGCCCGAGGCGCCCGTGTCGTCCGGCGCCGTCGCCGCGACCACGTCCCGGGCCGGGCTGCCCAGGGTGGGCACCGGGACGGACGTGCACGCCTTCGAGGAGGGGCGCGAGCTGTGGTGCGCCGGGCTGCTGTGGGAGGGCGAGAGCCACGGCCTCGCCGGGCACTCCGACGGCGACGTCGCCGCGCACGCCGCCTGCGACGCCCTCTTCTCCGCCGCTGGACTCGGCGATCTCGGCGCCCACTTCGGCACCTCGCGCCCCGAGTGGTCCGGCGCCTCCGGGGTCACGCTGCTGACGGAGGCGGCGCGGATCGTACGCGCTGCGGGGTACGAGATCGGCAATGTCGCCATCCAGGTGATCGGCGTCCGTCCCAAGGTCGGCAAGCGGCGCGACGAGGCGCAGCGCGCGCTGTCCGACGCGGTCGGCGCGCCGGTCTCCGTCTCGGGCACGACCACGGACGGGCTCGGCCTGACGGGGCGGGGCGAGGGGCTGGCGGCGATGGCCACGGCGCTGGTGGTGCGGGCCGGGGGCTGAGCGGGTCCGGGGCGCCCCGGCAGGGGGCCGGGTGGCTGCGGCGAGAGCTGAGATACGGGTCACCCGCTGTTGCGCATGGTTCGCAGTTAGTCTTGTGGGCGATGTCCTACGTACTGCGCACCGCGACCCCCGCCGACGCCGACGCCGCCCGCAGCGTCATGCTCGATACCGTCTACGGCGATCTGCGGTCCGGGTACGTGCCGCGCTGGCACCGCGACATCATCGACGTCGAGGGCACGTATCTGCGCCCCGAGCGCCGCACGCTGCTCGTCGCCGAGGCCGACGACGGCCGGATCGTGGCCACGGGCGCCGTGCGCGACGAGGGGCCGCAGTCGCCGCCGAACCCCGAGTGGATCGCCCGGCGCTTCCCCTCCGGCAGCACGGCGCAGCTCTGCCGGATCTACGTGCGCCCGGAGTACCGCCGCCTCGGCATCGCCCGCGCCATGGTGCGCGAGCTGAGCGCCTTCGTCGCGGAGGCGGGCGGCTACACGGCGCTCTACCTCCACACCGACCCCTCCGTGCCCGGCGCCGAGCCCTTCTGGCGGTCGATCGCGCGGGAGGTGTGCGACGAGCGCGCGCTGCCCGGCGGCGGACAGGGCATCGTCCACTTCGAGCTGCCGCTGCCCGTGCCTGCTTCGGCGTCCGCTTCGGCCCCGGGGGCCGTCGCCGTGGCCGCTGAGTGAGAATCGTTTTCAGATAGAGTGCTGAGCATGTCCCGAATACGCCGTTCCCGCCTCCTCCCGCTCGCCGCGGTCTCCCTGCTCGCCACCGGCGCCCTCACCGCGTGCGGCGGCCAGGACTCCGGCAGCGGCGGCGAACGGCTCCGGGTGGCGATGGCCTTCCCGCCCGCGCAGGGCATGAGCCCCTACGGGGACGACGCCGTCACCCTCAGCAGGCTCTCCGTGATCGAGGGCCTCACCAAGCTCGACGCCAAGGGTGAGGTCAAGCCGGCGCTCGCCACGTCCTGGAAGCCGTCGGGCGGCGGCAAGGAGTGGACGTTCACGCTGCGCGAGGCGCGTTTCCAGGACGGCGACCCGGTGAACGCGGACGCCGTCGTGCGCTCCCTGGAGGAGGCCGAGAAGGCGTCGCCGAAGCCGCGCGTCCTCAGCGACGCGGGCGACCTGAAGGCCGAGGCGGAGGGCGCCCGCAAGGTACGGGTCACCAGCAGCGAGCCCGACGCGCTGCTGCCCCAGCGCCTCGCCAACCCCTCGCTGGCCGTGCTCTCGGCGGGCGCCTACGGGGCGGCCGACACGTCAGAGGGCGGCAAGGGCGACAAGGACGGCAAGGGCGCGAAGGGCTCGGACAAGGGCGGCAGGGTGGACCCGGCCGGGCACGCGACGGGCCCCTTCACCCTCACCCGCCTCAACGGCACCGCGAGCGCGACCCTGGAGCGCAACGGGACCTACTGGGGCGGCAAGGCCAAGGCCTCCGGCGTGGACGTGAAGTTCGTGTCCGACGGCACGGCCCGCGCCAACGCGCTGCGCGGCGGCCAGACCGACATCGCCGAGTACGTCCCCGTCTCGCAGGCGTCCGTGCTCGACGAGAAGCAGGTCCACGAGGTGCCAACGGCGCGCACCAACAGCCTCTACCTCAACACCGAGCGCGGCGTCTTCAAGGACGCGGGCATGCGCGCGGCCGTGCGCGAGGCCGTCGACAGCAAGGCGCTGATCAAGGGCGTCTACGAGGGCCGCGCCGACACCCCGCGCGGGCTGTTCGGACCCGGCGTGAGCTGGGCGCAGGACAAGCGGGTCAAGGTCTCCGGGCGCGCCGACGCCGCGCCGGAGAAGGACGTGAAGGCGACGAAGACCATCACGCTGGCCACGTACACCAACCGGCCCGAGCTGCCCGAGGTCGCCACCGTCCTCCAGCAGCAGTTGCGCAAGGCGGGGTTCAAGGTCAAGCAGGACGTCCGCGACTACGCGCAGATGGAGGCGGACGCGCTCTCCGGCAAGTACGACGCGTTCCTCCAGGCCCGCAACACCCTCCTGGACACCGGCGACCCGGTCTCCTACCTCCAGTCCGACTTCACCTGCGACGGCTCCTTCAACATCTCCCAGCTTTGCGACGGCTCCGTCGACTCCGCCGTGCGCAAGGCGGCGGGCACCGCCGACACGGAGAAGCGGCAGAGCGCCGAGATGCGTGCCGAGGCGCGGGTGCTGGGCACCGACGCCGTCGTACCGCTCCTCCACGAGCGCTTCATCCAGGGCGTGGCCGACGGTGTCGAGGGGGTCTCCTTCGACCCGATGGAGCGCACCCTGGTCACCGCCGACACGCGGCGCGGCTGAGCGGTGCGGGCGGGAGGCATATCCCGCGCGGGCGCGACGGAACCGTCGGGCAGGGGCCCGTCGGGCAAGGCGCTCGCCGCCGGGCTGTGGGTGGCCGCCGGACGGCTCGCCGCCGCGGTCCTCGTGCTGCTCGCCGTCGGGCTGCTGCCCTGGCTGACCCGTACCGACCCGGCCCGCGCGATCCTGCACGCCCGCTACGCCGACCGTGAGCCGACCCCCTCGGCCCTCGCCGCCATCCGCGCGCAGACCGGCCTCGACGACGGCCCGGCGCGCGTCCTCGGCCGCTGGCTCGGCGGCCTCGTACGCGGCGACTTCGGCACCTCATGGGTCTCGGGCCTCCCCGTGCGCCCCGACGTCCTCTCCGCGCTCGGCGTCTCGCTGACGCTCATGGGCGTCTCCCTCGCCGTCGCCCTCCTGCTGGCCGCCGCGCTCGGCCTCCGCACGCTGCTCGCGGGCGCGCGCGGCACGGGCGCGGTGCGGGCGCGGGCCGGGACGGTGGCCGCCGTGCTGGCGGCGCTGCCCGAGTTCCTGCTGGCCGCCGTGTTCGCGGCCGTCTTCGCCGTACGCCTCGGCTGGTTCCCGCCGCTGGGCTGGGACGGGCCGCAGACGGCCGTGCTGCCCGCGCTGGCCATGGGCGTGCCCGCGGGGGCGCTGCTGGGACGGCTGCTGGACGACGCGCTGCCCGCCGCCTTCGCCGAACCGTGGGTCCGCACGAACGTGGCCTTCGGCGTGCCGCCCGCGCGCATCGCACGGCACGCGCTGCGCCGGGTGCTGCCGCCGCTGCTGCCGCAGTTCGGCTTCGTCGTCGTCGGTCTGACGGGCGGCGCCGTCGCCGTGGAGTCCCTGTTCGCCGTGCCGGGTCTTGGCAGGACGGCGCTCGACGCGGCGCTCGCGCAGGACCTGCCCGTACTCCAGGCGAGCGTGCTCGTGCTGCTCGCGCTCGGTGTCGCGGTGGGAGCGCTCGTGGGCGTGGCCCGGCGCACGCTGATCGGCCCCGCGCTGCACGCCGCCGCCATCCCCGCGCTGCGCCGCCCCCGGCTGCCCGCGGGGCCGCTGCTGTGGGGCGCGACGGGCGTGCTGGGCGCGGTGCTCGCGGTCACCGTCGTCGCGGGGCTGCTGCGCGACCCGCTCGCCGTCGACGCGGCGGCGCGGCTGGCGTCGCCGAGCGCCGCGCATCCGCTGGGCACCGACTCGCTGGGCCGCGACGTGCTGGCCAGGCTGGGGCACGGCGCGGCCCGTACGGCGCTCACCGCCGTCGCCGTCGGCGCCGTCACACTGCTCGCGGGGCTGGCGGCCGGGCTGCTGGCCCGCTGGACGGAGGGCCTGCGCGAGGTCGCCAACGCGCTGCCGCCCGTGGTGTCCGGACTGATCGTCGCGGGCCTGCTGGGGCCCGGCGCGTGGGGCGCGGCCGTCGCCGTCGCCGTGGTGGCCTGGGCGCCGCTCGCCGCGCACACGGCGGGGCTGTACGAGGAGGAACGGGCCGCCGCGCACCTGGAGTCCGCCGTCGCGCTCGGCGCCGGGCGCGCGCATCTGCTGACGCGGCACGTCCTGCCCGGTGTCCTCCCGCCCGTGCTGCGGCACGCGCTGCTGCGCGTTCCGGCGCTGGCCCTGGCGCTCGCCTCCCTGGGGTTCCTCGGCCTGGGCGCGGAACCTCCGGCTCCGGAGTGGGGCCGGATGCTCTCGGAGAACATGCCGTACGTGGAACGCGCCCCCTGGGCCGTCCTCGCCCCCGCCACCGCACTGGCAGCGCTGGGCGCACTCTCCGTCCTCGCCGGCTCCCTCCGGCTCCCGCGCCGTCGCGGGGGAGGGGACGCGGTACGGGCCGAGGGCGTCGGCGCGTCCGCCGATGGCCGTCCGCTGGCGGAGGGGGCTGTCCGGTGAGCCGTTCGGAGCGCCCGGAGCGCCGGGGCGGCGCCGCTCCGGGCGGGTGGCGGCGTGGGGCCGAGGGTGCTGGCGCGTCCGCCGATGGCCGTCCGCTGGCGGAGGGGGCTGTCCGGTGAGCCGTCCGGAGCGCCCGGAGCGCCGGGGCGGCCCCGCTCCGGGCGTGCCCGGCGCACGCAGCGGGGCCGGAGGGCTGCGGGAGAAGGGCGGGGCGTTGCGGGATCTGCGCGTGCTGCCGCCGCTCCTCCGTCTGCTCGCCGTCACCCAGCTCGCCTTCAACGTCGGCTTCTTCGCCGTCCTCCCCTACCTCGCTGCGCACCTGGGCGAAGGGCTCGGCATGGGCGGCTGGCTCGTCGGCCTCGTGCTGGGGCTGCGGACGTTCAGCCAGCAGGGTCTCTTCGTGGTCGGCGGGCTGCTCACGGACCGGTACGGGCCGCGCCCGGTCGTGCTCGTCGGGTGCGTGCTGCGGATCGCCGGGTTCCTGTGGCTCGCGCGGGCGGACGGCACCGTCTCCGTGGTCGCCGCCGTCGTCTGCGTCGGCTTCGCGGCGGCCCTCTTCTCGCCCGCCGTCGAGTCGGAGACCGCGCGCCAGGCGGTCAGGTTCGAGGCGGCGACGGGGCACCCCCGCGCCCGTACGCTCGCGGTCTTCTCGGCCGCCGGGCAGGCCGGTTCGTTCCTGGGCCCGCTGCTCGGCTCGCTGCTCCTGCTGGCCGACTTCCGTACGGCCTGCTGGGCGGGAGCCCTCGTCTTCGTCGCCGTACTGGCCGCGCAGTGGCGCCTGATGCCCCGCCGCGACCAGCGCGAGGACGGCTCCCGTGACCCGTCGGAGCCTGCGAGCCCCCGCGAAGGGGCCCGCGTGGCGGCCCGCGCCGCGCTGCGCAACCGTCCCTTCCTCCTCCTCTGCCTCGCCTACAGCACCTACCTCCTCGCCTACAACCAGCTCTATCTGGCCCTCCCCGAGGAGGTCGTGCGCGCGACCGGTTCGCAGGCCGCGCTGGGCTGGCTCTTCGCGCTCTCCTCACTCCTCGTCGTCTGCGCGCAGTTGCCCGTCACGGCCCGCGCGGGGGAGCGGCTGGGCCAGCGCGCCACGCTCTGCCTCGGGCTGCTCGTCGTCGCGTCCGGGTTCGCCGTCGTCGCGGTGGCCGCGCCGTTCGGGCTCACAGGGCCCTACGGGTTGCTGCCCGCCGCCGGATACGTGCTGCTGCTGACCCTCGGCCAGATGCTGGCGGTGCCCTCCGCACGTGCGCTGGTCACGGAGTACGTCCCCGACCGGCACCTGGGCTTCGCGATGGGCGCGCTCTCGTCGTTCTCGGGGCTCGTCGTGCTGGGCGGGAGCGCGGCGACGGGCGCGCTCCTGGGCAGCGGCCTCGGGCCCGCGACGGCGTGGGCGGCGCTGGCGGCCGTGCCGCTGCTGGGCGCGGTCGCGGCCCGCGCGGTGGGGCCCCGCGCGGCGGCCTGACGGACCCGTCGTCCCAGGCGCCGCGCCACCGCTCCGCTCTGCCGACGACGGCCCCGTAAACCACTCTTCCGCGTCGCCTCCGCGCGGACCCGCCTCCACCACGTCCCCAGGTGCGGCACCGGCACCCCCGCGCGCCTACTACCCTTGACGCGTGACTATTCGCCTGTACGACACCAGCGCCCGGCAGATTCGCGATTTCAGCCCCCTCGTGCCGGGCTGTGTCTCGATCTACCTGTGCGGCGCGACGGTGCAGGCGGCCCCGCACATCGGGCACATCCGCTCGGGGCTCAACTTCGACATCATGCGCCGCTGGTTCACGTACCGCGGCTATGACGTCACCTTCGTCCGCAACGTCACGGACATCGACGACAAGATCATCGCCAAGGCCGCCGACCAGGGCCGTCCCTGGTGGTCGATCGGCTACGAGAACGAGCGCGCCTTCAACGCCGCCTACGACGCACTCGGCTGCCTGCCGCCCACCTACGAGCCGCGCGCCACGGGCCACGTCCCCGAGATGGTCGAGATGATGCGCGCCCTCATCGACAGCGGCCACGCCTACGCCTCGGACGGCAACGTCTATTTCGACGTCCGCTCCTACGACGGCTATCTCCAGCTCTCCAACCAGGAGCTGGACAACCTCCTCCAGCCCGAGGGCGAGGGCGAGACCGGCAAGCGGGACCCGCGCGACTTCGCCATGTGGAAGGCCGCCAAGCCGGGCGAGCCGAGCTGGGAGACGCCCTGGGGCCGTGGCCGCCCCGGCTGGCACCTGGAGTGCTCGGCGATGGCGCACAAGTATCTCGGCCCGGCCTTCGACATCCACGGCGGCGGCGTCGATCTCGTCTTCCCGCACCACGAGAACGAGATCGCCCAGTCCAAGGCGTTCGGCGACGACTTCGCCGCCTACTGGGCGCACAACGCCTGGGTCACCATGAGCGGCGAGAAGATGAGCAAGTCGCTCGGCAACTCGGTGCTCGTCTCCGAGATGGTCAAGCACTGGCGCCCCGTCGTCCTGCGCTACTACCTGGGCACCCCGCACTACCGCTCCACCGTCGAGTACAGCGAGGAGTCGCTGCGCGAGGCCGAGGCCGCTTTCGGCCGCATCGAGGGCTTCCTCCAGCGCGCGGCCGAGACGGTGGGTGCCACCGGGCCGGCCGCCGAGGTCCCGGCGTCCTTCGCCGAGGCCATGGACGACGACTTCGCCGTCCCCCAGGCGCTCGCCGTGCTCCACACCACGGTCCGCCAGGGCAACGCGGCCCTGAGCGCGAACGACAAGGAGACGGCGGCCACGGCCCTCGCCGACGTACGGGCCATGCTCGGCGTCCTCGGCCTCGACCCGCTGGAGCCGCAGTGGACCTCCGGGGGCGACACGGCGCGCGGCGAGGACCTGCACGCCGTCGTCGACTCGCTGGTCCGTCTCGTGCTGGACCAGCGCCAGGCGGCGCGTGCCCGCAAGGACTACGCGACGGCGGACGCCATCCGCGACGAACTGAAGGGGGCCGGACTCGTCATCGAGGACACCCCCTCGGGCCCGCGCTGGGAGCTGGACGGCTCCCACTGATCCGCCACCGATCCGCCACTGACCCGCGCCCCTCGGGCACCGGCTCGCGTACGGTCGTAGGTGTGTGCCGTACGGATGCCGTACCCCCGTCCGTACGCGCGCGGCCCGGTGAACAAACATCAGCAGCAAGCCGTGACCGCCGGACGCAGTGCGGCGCAGGAAGAGAAACAGGTGCACTGACATGGCGGGAAACAGCCAGCGCCGTAACAAGCGCACGTCGAACAAGAAGGGCATGCAGGTCGGCAGCGGCGGCCAGCGCCGCCGCGGCCTGGAGGGCAAGGGCCCGACCCCGCCCGCCGAGATGCGCAAGGGCCACGCCAAGCAGCGCGCGGCGCAGGCCAGGACCCGTCGCGCCCAGGGCCGCCCGCAGCGCAAGGGCAGCGGCAAGGGCACGTCGGAGCTGGTCGTCGGCCGTAACTCCGTGGTCGAGGCGCTGCGCGAGGGTGTGCCGGCGAACACGCTGTACGTGCAGCAGTTCATCGAGAACGACGAGCGCGTGCGCGAGGCCGTGCGCGTGGCGGGCGAGCGCGGCGGCATCCACCTGATGGAGGCCCCCAAGCCCGAGCTGGACCGCATGACGAACGGGCTCAACCACCAGGGCCTCGTCCTCCAGGTCCCGCCCTACGAGTACGCGCACCCCGAGGACCTCACCGCCGCGGCCTACGACGACGGCGAGGACCCGCTGATCGTCGCCCTCGACGGCGTCACCGACCCGCGCAACCTCGGCGCGGTCGTCCGCTCCGTCTCCGCCTTCGGCGGGCACGGCGTCGTGGTGCCCGAACGCAGGGCGGCCGGGATGACGGCGGGCGCCTGGAAGACCTCGGCGGGCACGGCCGCCCGTACGCCGGTCGCGCGCGCCACCAATCTGACCCGCGCGCTGGAGGGCTACCAGAAGGCGGGCGCCACGGTCGTCGGCCTCGCCGCCGACGGCGAGGTCGAGCTCCAGGACCTGGCGGCGCTGGACGGCCCCGTGGTCATCGTGGTCGGCAGCGAGGGCAAGGGCCTGTCCCGGCTCGTCGGCGAGACCTGCGACGTCCGCGTCCGCATCCCGATGCCGGGCGGCGCCGAGTCGCTGAACGCGGGCGTGGCCGCGGGCGTGGTCCTCTACGAGGCGGCGCGCAGGCGCGCCTGACGACCGTCGGGAGTCCGTGCTGCGGGCCCGTGACGCGGGCGGGCCCGGGGGCGCGCGACGGGGCTCGCGGGCGTACGCGCGGGGCCGGTCCGCCGGGCTTGACGGGCCTCGGACAGATCAGTCCGGTCAAGGCAGTGTCTTAAACGTCCATCACTCGGTTAGATGAGCGTGGACACGAGAACACCCCGCACACCCGGCCCCTCGGGCAGGCGCCCTGGGGAGGACCCAGGGGGAAGCCCGCGCGGATTCTTCGATGACGAGCCGGTGCTGAGCACGGTCAAGGTCCCCTCCGATCCCGCGCAGGTCATCGTCAACCACGCGAGCTTCCGTGTGCAGCTCGCCGCGTCGACGGCCAGGGCCACTTCCGCGAGCGCTTCCCGTACCGCATCCCGAGGCGCCGCCAGGGGCGGTGCGTTCGAGGACACGGAGCAGTTTCCCGCGGTCACCGCGGGCGCGGCCCCGGGCCAGGGCCCGGCGGCGGGGAGCGAACGCGGCGCGCACGCCAGGCGGCGCGCGCCCGTCGTCTGGAGCGGGCACACCGAGCCCGGCGAGTCCGGCGCGACGAAGCTGCTCCAGGCGGTGCGCGCGGGCACCCAGGAGGTCCCGGAGACGCCCGGCGCCACCACGCAGACGCTGCCCCGGGTCGAGGAGGGCGACGCGCGAGCGGCCGGCCCCGCGACCGTCGTCGGCCCCCCGCGCGGCCCCCGTCCCCCCGAGACGGCCCCCGAGCCGCTGCTGCGGGGGGTGCGGCCCGCGCGCGGCGCGTTCGACGACGAGCCGGGAGCCCTCGCGGACGGCTCCGGAACCGGTACCGGCCCCGGCGGGGACGAGGGCGCGTACGAGCTGAGAGACCAGGAGTACCGGATCGGCGGGGGCGCGGCGGCCGACGTCGCACGCCGCCAGGCGTACTACCCAGGGCGCCGGATGAACCTCGGCGTCGTCCTGCTCCCCCTGCGGGTCTTCCTCGGCTTCATCTCCATCTACGCGGGCATGGGCAAGCTCTGCGACCCCGTGTACTTCGACGGCGGCGAACGCGGCTCGATGGTCACCTGGCTGCGCAAACTGGAGCCGTGGACCATCGCCTCGCCCCTGCGGGACTTCGCGCTGGAGCACCCCGTCGGCTCGGGGCTGACCGTCGCCTTCCTCCAGGTCATCGTCGGCGTACTGACGATGTGCGGGCTGTGGCAGCGGCTCGCGGCCGGGATCGGGGCGCTGCTGTCGGCGGCGCTGCTGATGACGGTGAGCTGGAGCACGGTTCCCGCGTACGACGCGCCGGACATCATCTACCTCGCCGCCTGGAGCCCGCTCCTCATCGCGGGCGCGCCGGTCTACTCCGTCGACGGCAAGCTGGCGACGGACGCCTGGCGGAAGCTCGGCCCCCGCGCCGACCTCTGGGACCTGCGCCGCAGGGTGCTGCGGCGCGGCGCCGTCGTCGCCACCATCGTCGTCGGCTCTGCGCTGCTGATCGGCTCCACGCTGGGCGGGGCCGTGCGCTCCTCGCAGACGGCCACGGTCCCCGAGCCCGGCCACCCGCCGACGAACCAGCTTCCCGGCTCCCCGCTGCCGAAGGGTCCAGGGCAGCGCACGGCGGGCGGCCAGGCCACGCAGGGCCCGGGCGCGACGGGCTCGCCCGGCGCCCCTGGCGAGGGCAGGGACAAGCGCTCGGCCAGCCCCTCGGCGTCCGCCTCGACGGGCCAGCAGCAGCCGGGCGAGACGGCGGGGCCGCGGCAGCCGGGCCAGCAGGAGACGGTCCAGGCGCCGCAGCAGCAGACGGCGCCCCCGGCCCAGCAGTCGGCGCCCGACGCGCAGCCCTCGGCGGGCGGCACGACGGGGACGCAGAGCGGCAGCAGCGCGGCGGGCGGCACCACGGGCGGTTCGGGCAGCGGACGCAGCTCCACGTCGTCCTCCGGGGGCGGGGACAGCGGGGGCGGCGGCGCGCTGGGTGGCCTGCTGGGCGGCGGGGGCTAGGCCCTCCCGGTCTTCCGGCCCCCGGCCCCGGCCCCCGGCCCGGTAAGGGGCCCGCTCCATGGAGCGGGCCCCTTACACGTGTGCGCGCGTGCGCGACCACGGGGTGGCTACGAGGGGTGGCCCTCCAGCTCCTTGGCGGCCTCCGTGAGGTCCTTGGCGGTGTCGATGGCCCGCCAGTACGCGCCCTGGGGCAGCGGGAAGCCCGCCAGGCGCCGCTCACGGGCGAGCCGGGGGAAGGTGGTGCGCTCGTGGTCGCCCCGGTCGGGCAGCAGCCCGGAGAAGGCGGGGGAGAAGACGTAGACGCCCGCGTTGATCAGATACGGGGAGGGCGGCGCCTCGATGAAGTCGAGGACGTGCCCGAAGCGGTCGGTCTCGACGGCGCCCCAGGGGATGCGCGGGCGGGCCAGCGCGAGGGTGGCCGTCGCGTCGCGCTCGTCGTGGAAGTCGGCCATCGCGCGCAGCGAGAAGCGCGTCCAGATGTCGCCGTTGGTGGCGTACCAGGGCTGATCGGGGCGCGGCAGTGAGCCCGCCGCGTACTTCAGCCCGCCGCCGCGCCCCAGGGGCTCGCGCTCGACCACGGTGGTGACGCGCAGGGGGAGTTCGGCGCCGTCCAGCCACTCCTGGAGGACCTCGGCGAGGTGACCGCAGGAGACGACGGCGTCGGTGACGCCCTCGGCGGCCAGCCAGGAGAGCTGATGGCCGATGATCGGCATGCCGGTGCCGGGGATCTCGACCATCGGCTTCGGGCGGTCGTCCGTGTACGGCCGCAGTCGCGAGCCCTGGCCTCCGGCCAGGACCACGGCTTGGGTGGGTCGCTGGGTCATGCGGCGCACTTTATGCGCGTCGCGCGGTGAAACGTCGCCGAATGGCGGCGAATGGCGGCGAACGCGGTGAAACGGTTCGCTTCTTGTCGGGCGGGGGCGGAGGGGTGGGTGTCTGTTGGGCGCGGGCGACAGCGGTGTGGCGCTGTGGGTGGTGCGCTGCGCACGGTGAGCCGCTGCGCCGGGGCGCGCGGTTCCACGGGGACGGGGCACGAGGTGGCGCGATGCGGTGCTCGCGTACCCGCTGCCGCCCGGCGCCTAGTTCATCTGGGCGATGCCGGTGGCGAAGGACGTGTCGCAGACGGGGCGCGAGAAGCGGTGGGCGCGGTGCGCGGCACCGTACTTCTTGACGGCCGCCCTGCCGAGGGCCTTCGCGATGGACGTGCAGTGCTTGGCGAGTGATGGCTTGCGGTTCATCTCCTTCTGGAGGCTCGTGAGCGCGGTGCTGGGGTTCTCCTCCTGGAGCTCGGCGACGAGGCGGTCGCGGAGAACGTCCTGCGGTGCGCGGGACTTCGCCTTGGACGACGCGTTCTCCGCTGACGCGGTCAGCACCTGGGACTCGGAGGGTGCCGTCGCCCAGGGAACGCGGGTGACCGCGAGGGTCCCCGAGAGGACGAGGACGACCGGCAGGACAAGGGCGAGGGATCGGCCGATACGGCGGGCTGCGTGGTTCACGGTCGCGATGGTAGCGAGCGGTAGTGATTTGGCGACATTTAGTCACTCTGTCGAGGGAAGAAAAGAGGGTGTTGTTCGAGAGTCGTGTTGACGTAGGGGCACGAAAAGGGGCCGTATCACCGTGAGTTACGGAGATACGGCCCCTTCGCGGGGTTGCGGTCGCTGCGCCGATCGGCGCCGTCAGGCGCCGCGCCGGCCTGTCGCGACGGCGGGCCCGTCGACCGGCCTGTCGACCGGTCTGTCGACCGGGCCGCCGGCCGGGTCAGTCGCTGAGGCGCTCGCCGGTGGAGGTGGAGAACACGTGGGTCTCGCCGCCGCGCGGGACGACGTGGACCACGGCGCCCTTCTCAGGAACGGCGCGCCCGCTGACGCGGACCACGAGGTCGCGGGTCTCGCCGCCGACCTCGGCGGTGCCGTAGACGTAGCCGTCGGCGCCCAGCTCCTCGACGACGTTCACGGTGACCGGGACGCCCGCGGGCTGGTCCTTGGAGAGCCCGCTGCTCTCACCGTTGGTGAGGTCGAAGTGCTCAGGGCGGACGCCGACCGTGACCGTGGTGTCGCCCTTGTCGGCGGCGGCGCTCAGCGCCTCGCGGTCGACGGGCACGACGCTGTTGCCGAACTTCACGCCACCGTCGGTGATCGGGACCTCGACCAGGTTCATGGCGGGGGAGCCGATGAAGCCCGCGACGAAGAGGTTCGCCGGACGGTCGTACATGTGGCGCGGGGTGTCGACCTGCTGGAGCAGCCCGTCCTTGAGCACGGCCACGCGGTCGCCCATGGTCATGGCCTCGACCTGGTCGTGGGTGACGTAGACCGTGGTGATCCCCAGACGGCGCTGGAGGCCCGCTATCTGCGTACGGGTCTGGACGCGGAGCTTCGCGTCCAGGTTCGAGAGCGGCTCGTCCATGAGGAACACCTGCGGCTCCCGGACGATCGCGCGGCCCATCGCGACACGCTGGCGCTGACCACCGGAGAGCGCCTTGGGCTTGCGGCCCAGGTACTCGGTGAGGTCCAGGATCTTCGCCGCGTCCTCGACCTTCTTGCGGATCTCCGACTTCGGCACGCCCGCGATCTTGAGCGCGAAGCCCATGTTGTCGGCGACGCTCATGTGCGGGTACAGCGCGTAGTTCTGGAACACCATCGCGATGTCCCGGTCCTTCGGCGGCAGGTGGGTCACGTCCCGGTCGCCGATGCGGATGTTGCCCTCGTTGACGTCCTCGAGCCCCGCGAGCATCCGCAGCGACGTGGACTTCCCGCAACCGGAGGGTCCGACGAGCACGAGGAACTCCCCGTCCTCGATCCCGATGTCGAGCTTGTCGACGGCGGGCTTGTCGGAACCCGGATAGGTCCGGGTCGCCTGGTCATACGTGACCGTAGCCATGTTGTTGTCTCCTTCACCGGCAGGTACGTGCCGGACGATCCGTCGTAAAGGGAGGTGGTCCGCGGCGGAGGGGCGACCTCAGAAGGTGTAGTCCACTGCCGCGAACTGCGGTGACGCTAACCCGCGCCACCACCCCTTGTCAGTACTTCTGCGCGAACTCCCTCCGGGAGGGGCCGGGGGAGCCGGCGCGGCGCGGCTCTCCGGGGAACGGGCTCGCGGGGTGCGGGTGCTGGGTGGGTACACTGCACGGGCACGCATGCCGCCTTAGCTCAGCTGGTTAGAGCATCTGTCTTGTAAACAGAAGGTCGTCGGTTCGAATCCGACAGGCGGCTCCGCAGGCCAGAGGCCCGCTCCGGGAGTCCGGGGCGGGCCTCTGGTGTGCCGTACAGCAGCGGAGTACAGCAACCGTGGTGATCGCTACGGGCCGCTACGAGGCTTCCGAGCTGGGCCCGAAGCCCTTGGAGAGCCGTTGCAGCGCGTCGCGGATCTCTTCGTCACTCGCCTCCGAGTACACGTCGAAGGTCATCGTGAACTTGGAGTGCCGCAAGATCCTCTGCGCGACCTTGGGATGCACCTTGAGCGCGACGAGGAGCTTGCCCGTGGTGTGCCGGGTGTTCCGGAGCGGGATCGCGCGTACGGCGGCTTGCTTGATCCTTACGGCGAAGGCGCGGGTGAGGTTGCCGGGCTCGATCGGGGTCCCGTAGCGAGTGGTGAAGATCAGCCCGTGTACGTCCTGCCACAGCTCACCGGCCGCTTCCCGGTCCGCCTTCTGCTGCTGGCGGCGTTGCCAGAGTGCAGCCAGGCAGAGATCAGGTAGGGGTAGGAAGTCCTCCGAGTCCTCCGTCTTCGTCTCGCGGTGGAGGACTTCGCGGCCTGCCCGCTGTAGCTGGTGGTCGATGTACAGCTCGCCCGCGTCGAAGTCGATCGAGCCCCACGTAAGCCCCAAGATCTCCCCGCGACGCAGGCCGAGCGTCAGGGCCAGGACCCAGGCGGCGTACAGCGGGTCGTCGGACGTGACGGCGTGTTCCAGGAAGCGGCTCGCCTCACCGACGGACCACGCCTTGACCTTCCGGCGCCGAGGCTTGGGGACCCGCACGAGCTTGGCGACATTCCGGGGGATCTCCTCCTCTAGGACTGCTTGGCTCAGCGCAGCACGGAGCGTGTCGCGGGCGATCTGAATGACGCGTCCGCTGGGGTACTGCTCGCAGCACTCGCCCTTGGCGCAGCACCGCTGACGTTCGGGCCGACGCTTGGCGTCCTTGCGCTGGGCGCAGCACTGACAGGTGTCGGCCAGTTTCGTCAGCCACTCGCGCACGTCCCGGACGGTGAGCTTGTCGAGCCGCTTCGTGCCCAGGTGCGGCGCGATGTAAAGGCGTGCGGCGCCCTCGTACGCGACGTACGTCAGCGGCGCGAGGTTGGGCTTAACGACCGAGGTCAGCCAATAGTCCAGGAAGGCCGCGACCGTGCGGTATCGGGTGGCGACCGGTCCCTTCTTCGCCTCGGCGTGGAGCTTGAGCCACTTGTCGTGGACCTCGGTGCGGGTCTTGCCGTAGACGTACTTGCGCTTGCGCTTCCCGTCCGGGGTGGTGACCCAGACGTAGGCGGCGAAGCTGTTGTTGCGGTACGGGTAGATGGAGCCTTCGCCGTTGCCCCGCTTGCCGCTCATGCTGACACCCCCTCAGCTTCAGAGGTGACCCGACGAACGTAGTCATCCACCCATTCCGGCAAGATGCGCCGGTTACGGCCGATCTTCACGGAGCGGATCTCTCCAGTGAGAACCAGCATCTTGGTCTTCGACAGGCCGAAGCCGAGCATGGCCGCAACCTCCGCTGTTGTGTGCCACTTCGGAGTGATCACGGTTGTAGTCATGCTGCGGCTTCCTCCCATTCGGGTAGATCGGCTAGTACCTCGCGGGCTAGTTCGCGGTTGGTGGCGATCTCGCGGGCGATGGTGGCGGCGAGCCAGGATTCGCCGGGGGTGTGGCCGTGTCCGGCGTAGGTCCAGTGGGCGAGCGTGAGGGTCGTTGCTTCTTCCGGGGCGTCGCCGGGGTCGGGGAGGCCGAGGGCTGCACGGTGTTGGGCTGCGCGGTAGTCGGCGCGGGTCTGGCGCAGGGCGCCAAGGGTGGTGGAGTAGCGGCGGGACTTGGTGGAGAAGTGACCCCGGAAGCCGAGCATGTGTGCCCACTCGCGTAGTCGGCGGTCGGGGTAGACGGGGTGGAGGTCAAGGCATGCGGTGATCAGCCGGGCCGGGTGGTCGGGGATGCCGAGCAGGGCCACGGCGTCCTTGCTGCCGATGGGCCGGTCGGCGGTGCCGGTGGTCTCGGCTGCCTTGGTGGCGTACTTGGCCACGTAGGAGGCAACGGCCGCTTCGGTGAGGTCTTCACCGTGACCAAAGGCGCCGATGGGCTGCACGTCGAGCTGGTCACCCCAGCGCAGCGACCGGGCAGGCTGCCCGTACTCGGGGGCAGCGTCCACAGTGACCACGACACGGGCGGCTGCGGCCCGGATCGCGGCTTCCAGGAGAACGAGGGTGGCCCAGTGCGGGGGCGCGGAATCCGGCCCTTCCGGTCCGTCAAGGCGGATGACGGCATGGAAGTGCACAGCCCCGCGCTTCTGGTATTCAGCGACCTTGCCGAAGGAGACCCGCGAGACCTGCCGGACGGCCGTCTGCGTGAGGCCCGCTCGTTTGGCGATCTCGCGGCGCAGATAAATCGTGAAGCGCTGCCAAAGCTGCGAGGCGTAGTTGTTCCACAGCACGGCCCCGGCGTAGTCGTAGCTGTCCGGGTCGATCGGGGTTCCGAGGACAGGGGCGTCCTCCGCATGCCGGGTGCCGCAGCGGCAGGGGCGGTTGCCGGGCCGGTTGTGGACGGGGCCGAACGACGGGGCCGTCAGCGTTGCGAACACGCGGGGGTGGTCGCGCACCGTCTTCGGGGTGCCCTTGCCGGGGTCGCCGGTGAGTCCGGCGCGGATGAGGTGGAAGGTGTCTCCGGCGTAGGTCCAGGCGCAGGAGGGGCAGCGCGAGGCACGGCGGTTGCCGCAGGCGATGCGCAAGCGTCCGCCGGGCTCGCTGCCGGTGCTGTAGGTGTGCAGGATCTCGCCGGTGGCCCGGTCCCGGGTGACTGTGGCGCCAGTCAGATGAACGGGGTCGGCGCAGCCGCCGGTGCGGCGGATCTGGTCTTGCCAGCGGTCGAAGCCAGGGGCCCCGGTCACCCTCAGCGCGTCAGCGAGGGTGTCCGGGTCCAGGCCCGCCAGGGTGGCAACGTCAACCACGGCGGCGCCTCCCCTGCGGCCTGTTCGCGTCACGAGAGGAGGGGCCAGACGAGGACTTGCCCGTCCCGCGATCTTTCCGGGTGGGGAAGGGGCCGCTGTCGTGCCTCTGGTGGGCTTCTTTGGTACGCCGGGAGTCGGCGGCGTCTTCCTTGGCCCGGTCGATTGCCCGTCCGATGTAGTCATCGTCCTTGCGGCTGAAGAGGCCCATCACCGCACCTCCGTCCGGGAGGTGTGCGGGGTGGTGGTGAGCACGCGCGGGGCAATTCCCGAGCCGCCGCAGCCAGCGCACGTGGCGGTGGTCGTGCGTCGTGAGCCGTCCCGGTTGCGGGTACCGGTGGTTATGGCGACGCGGGAGAAGCCGTCGCAGTCCCGGCAGTTCCGGACGCGGGCAGGGGTGGGCTGGGTCATGATGGGTGGTGTCCCTTCGGATCGGTGGATTCGGATGGGCTCAGGCGTCCGGGGCGGTGAGAACTTGGCGGTTGGAGCCGCCCCGGAGGCCGCTACTTGCGATACGGCCGGGCCCGCTTGGGCCGGGTACGGGCGGGTGGGCGCTTGGCGCGCCGAGGAGACGAACGGGCGGTGAGCTGGCGTCCCTTGGGCCGGTTGGCGCGGTTGAGGGTGTAGCCGATGCCGCAGCTCGCGGAGAGCACCGCGACGATGGAGGCGGCGATGATCTGCACCACGTACGCGGCCACGATCAGCACGAGCACGGTTCCGGCGGTGATGGCCAGCGTCAGCAGGATCGGGCCCCGGTAGGAGCGGGGTGCTTCCTGCACGATCACGACCTTCCGCAGGTCGGTGCCGAGGGGCATCCGCTGGTAGAGGTCGGCGGGGATGTGTCCGGCGCGGAGCTGTTCGTCAGGCAGGTGCATGACAGGTTCTCCGTTCAAGAGCAGCGGTGGGTTCGAGCGGCGAGTTCGGCGCCGGAACGGTCGATGTAGTCGGCGGAGAAGCCGCAGCCGGGGGCGGTGCACGCGGCGGTGTGCTTCGTGCGGCCCCGCCGGTCGTGGTAGGTGCCGACCTGTACCGGGCCAATCTTGATGAGGTCGTGGAAGCGGTTGGGACGCGGCATGGTCACTTCTCCTTGCGTCGGCCACCGGGGAAGTCGGCGGCGACGCGCCGGTTGTCGGCGGGCGTGCTGGGCAGGTACTCGGCTTCCTCCGCGAGGAGTGAGGCCAGGCCCGAATTTCCGGCCTTCCTCTCTTCCCGTGCGGCGGCTAACAGGTCTGTGCGTGTGCTGTTCGGCTTGGACATGGCGAGCCTCCTTTGCTGGTCAGGCGAGTTGGGCGGCGATGGTGCGGGCCAGCGGTTCGGAGACACCGAGCCGGGCCCGCAACGTGGCTGTGTCGATCGGGGTACCGGTGCGGTCGCGGTGGTCGCTGTCGAGCTTCCGGGCGTGATCCACCAGCGCCGGAGGCACACCGGGCGGAGCCGGTGCCGGTTCGGCCACCGGTGCCGGTTCGGGCGCTGGGAGTTCCTCGCGCTCAGGAGTCGGTGGGGGCGCTGTTTCGGGCTTCGGCACGTGCGCGTGCGCGGTCGGCGCCGGAACCGGTTCCGGGGTCGGCCGGGTGGCTGCGGTGTGAGCCAGGAGGGTGCCGCCCAGGAAGGCGAGAGCGGGCCATCCGGCGACGAGAATGCGCAGCCAGGCCGGAACGTCGTTCAGATCGAGGAGTCCGGCTGTGGCGATGTTGGCGCCGAGCGAGGCGGTCAGGGCCACCAGGAACCAGCACCATGCGCCCGCCCGGTCGCGACCGGAGCGCAGGCGGTGCCAGGCGGCGACCAGCAGCAGGTCCACGCTGATCGGGTAGGCCCAGGCTTTCCAGCCGTCCTGTCCGGCAGCGGCGGCCAGATCGTGCAGGTGGGCGAAGGACAGGGCACCGGCGATCACGGCCTGTACGAATACGGCGTCCGGACGCGGCAGACTCATGGAGCGATGTGAGATCACTTCCAGGTCACCTCACGAACGAGCTGGTCTAGAGACAGATGGCAGTCTTGAAGTGCGGTCGCGATGTAGCTCTTCACATCGGCGCGAACCTCTTCCCTGCTCACGCCGTACTCGGTGGCCCAGGCGTCGGCGTCGAGATCAAGAGTGATGATCATGCGGACTTTCATGGCCGCTACCTCCTTCGAAGCGGGGCCGGAATCGGGCAAGAACCACGTCCGGCCCCGGGACGGAAATCGATCGAGGGCTTCACTGGAGTCCATGCAGGTCAGGCGGATATTGCGAAGTCAGTGGCGGTTGAAGCCGGGGCAGCCGTTCACCATGTGGTCCACGCATTGCGGACAGTCGCCCCGCAGTCCCCTGTGCACCTCGGGGTCGTGCGCGTGACGCCAGCACTGCGGACACTCACCCTGCGGCGTGGACGCAGACCGCGTCATTCGGTGGCCTTCTCGCCGGAGCCCATACAGGTCAGGCAGATACCGGCCTGTTGGTGATCGGTGGTGCGCTTACGGCGGGCGCCGACCGTGACCCGAACGGCGACCTCTCCAGAGCCCTTGCACGCCGGGCACTTCTGCGATGTGCGCTTCGCGGCAGTCATGACGTCATCCCTTGCTGGGGAAGTCGTGACCGGCGGGCGGGTACGGCCGACGCGGGTCGTTGGCGACGCCGTGCAGGACCACCGACTCGAACGTGTCGGGCTCGAACGTCGCTGACGGGTCGCCTTCGAAGGCGTTGTCCACCTGGTCCAGCAGACGCAAGGTGCGCTGTTCGTCGTCCTTGGGGGTCTCGCGACGCTTCATGGTCTGTCTTCCTTTCGATGTGGATCATGTTTCGGGCATGGCTCGGGTAGGGACATGGCGCGAAGGCGGTCGCACCGACCGTGGATCAGCGGGGTGTCAGTCGGTGGCTGGGACCAGGGCCGGGGCCGGGCCGTCGTCCGGGCCGGGGCTGGTCGGGACCACGGGGCGGAACGGGGCGAGGAAGGCCGGTTCCGGGGTCAGGTGCGCGAACTGGCGGCAGACCGCCACGGCTTCACCCGTGGTCATGCGCGGGGTGCGGATGCGGGACCAGCCGCCGGAGGTGTCACCGGCCACGGCCACCCCGGGCCGGTCAGGCGGGATCGTGGTCACGGCCTGGAGCGCGTCCGGGGCAATATCCTTAAGCCCCATCTCAGCCGTCTGGAGATCGTTGACGCGGTGCACGACACGGGCGGTGAGCTGCGCGCGAAGCATGGTGGCGCCCCTGCCCAGCTCGGAGCCGAAGCGCTGCCCGCACACCTCCAGATAGATCCCGATCGCACGGGCCATCTGCCCGAGCCGCACGAGCTGCTGCACCATCCGATCCCGGCGTTCTTCGTCCTTCTTGTTGGCGACGAGGAACAGTTCCGCCACCTCATCGATCAACACCACCAGAGGGACAGGCCGTGCCTCGTCGGGGAGTTCCCACAGGTCCGAGACGCGGTGAGCGTTCAGCAGGTCGAAGCGCTCTTCCATCTCCGCGACCAGGGAATCCAGCAGGTCAACGGCGGTGGCCGGGGTCGTCGCCAGAGCCGACAAACGCGGGGCGTATCGGGTCTGCTCGACACCACGCTTGCAGTCGATACCCACCAGGCCGACCGGGATACGGGCCAGAGCGGCGATCAGGTTGCGCTGATACACCGACTTACCCGACTGGTTCGCCCCCAGCGTGAGGCCATGCGGCACCTGCCGGTAGTCGCGGCAGAACACGGTGCCGTCCTCCCGCAGCGCGACCGGGACCACCATGGGGCCCGGCTTACGCACCCGACGCGGCATACGAACCCGCCTCAGCACGTCATAGCCGGTCATCCGCAGTTCCACCACACCCGGGCGGGACTCGACCACGGTCACCGAGCGCACACCCCAGGCATGTCGCAGCCGTTCCGAAGCCGCCACCACATCCGCCGGTTCCAGACCGGCCGGAAGCCGCAGTGAAACCCGCAGCCCGGTCAAGGTTGGCCGCACACGACGCACCTTCGGAGAGATCGGCCGCACCTCACGACGCGCGAGGTTCCGGGTCACCAGCGCCCGCAGTCCCGAGGGCTGCACGGTCAAACCGCACACCTCCATCGTGGACCGGTAAGTCACCGTGAACCGCCCGTACGTCAGCGGAAGTCCCACCAGCGACCAGTACACGCGCGGGGCCCGTACCTTCGCGTAGCCGAGCCCGCCGACACCAGCGGCAGCCGACGCGACCTCAACAGCCGTCACCAGGTCCGCCATGATCAGGCCGCCGCAGTGATCGCGACCGCGCGGAAGGCGATGCCGTGCCGCTTCTGCCCGTTGAACTCGTTCTCCCAGTCCCGAGCCTTCAACCCCGTCACCGCGACCGGCGTACCCGGAGTCAGACCCGAGGGGAGACCCGAGTCCGGCACGGTCACCTGGTAGAGATTGCCCTCACCCTCGTCCGAGACCAGCAGACCCACCGTGGACAGACCATCGCCAGTCTCCCGGTCCGTGGCCCGCTCACCTGTCTTCTTGTTCACCATCTTCGGTTCCGGCGCAGTCGCCACGAACACGATCGCGGTCGAAAGATCGATCTTGAAGGACGGCATGCTGAAACTCCCCTTCGAGGGAACCAGGGGCGACGCATCCACTTGGCGGTAGAGCGTCGCCCGCTCTTGCAGGAGAAGTTTTCCTCCCTAGGGAGATTGAAGCGAATGTCCCTAGGGAGGTCAACCCCTTCCGTCCTTTAGGCATGAAAAAAAGCCCGCCGAAGCGGGCCTGTCACGGATCAGTGGATCAACTTTCGAAGCGGTACCTCATCACGTACGCGCCTGCGTCGAGCAGCATCCGATTAATCTCAACCGGGCGTCCGTCGCTGGTGAAGGCCGTGCGGTAGACCTCCAGCACGGGCGTCGCGGCGGGCAGGTGAAGCTTCTCAGCCTCTTCTGCGCTCGGCATGCGCGCGCGCAAGTCCTCCTCGAACCGCTTGGGGGCGCTGCCGATCTCCTCCAGTCGCTTGAAGGTTCCGCCAGGCCCGGAATCCGGCTGGGCGATGGGCGTGTCGCGCACCAGGTCGGCAGGCAGGTAGGAGACCGCCGACTGGATCGGCTCACCTTCGACCAGGAACCGGCGACTACGGCGGATCACGGCACTGCCCTCGTCTAGTTCCAGGGCGCGGGCGACCCACGCGGGGGCTTCGATCTCGTCCACCTCGACGTCCACGACGTCCAACGGCCGGTCTTCGATGTCGGCGGACCAGATGGAAGTTCCCGAACCCCACTGTGACTGAGCCAGCCGCTTCACCGCGTCACGGATCACGGGCTTGAACTCGCGGACGTAGGTGCCCGACCCGGTACGCGCCTGTGCGATTCCTTCCGCAACCAAGATCTTCAACGCGCTGTTGGCCGTCATCTTGGCCACGCCGTACTGACGCACGAGCGCAGGCTCACCAGGAAGGCGTTTCCCAGGAGCGAACTCCCCGGAGTCAATCCGCGCCCGTAGGTCATCAGCGATCTGCTGGGCTGTCTCAGCCATTGATCGTCCTCCGATGCTCCCTAGGGTGCTTCCACCCTAAAGGACATGGCTGAGGGCAGCGAGCCAGGAGGGCTCAGGCGGAAGGCCAGTTCCGTCGATCGCGGGCCACGTCGTAGATCTTCTCAATCTGCGCTGCGGTCAACACTCCGCTCAGGGAACGCAGAGACGGCACTTGCCTGTCCTCGTACACCCGGACGTCAAGCAAGGTCGGCTCCTTGTGAAGGCGAGCTACGGCGACGAAGACCAGCATCGGCTCCACCGGCACGGAGAAGGCGCACCGAGGTTCCAACACCTTTCGGGCACGCTCGGCTTCGGCCCGCGCCTTGCGCTGATAGTGCCGCGACTCACCATGATTGATCTTCACTACGTGATCGCCCACCCAGACGTGCCCGTCAGGGTGCCGCTTAGTGTTGATGGTGAAGACGCCACCGGGGCCTATCAGTAAATGATCGATGTCCACGCCGTTCGGCAGCGGAATCGAGTGCAGGACGCGCCATCCGTGAGAAGTGAGCCGTTGCAGCTCTCGGCCGACCCGAACCTCTCCTTTGAGGCCGCTCTCCCAGGAGTCCCATTCGGTAGGGCGTCGCAGCAGTTTCGCGAGGAGCCTCACTAGCTTTCCGGGGGCCTCAGTGGCGAGTTTTTCCCGTACCCCGTCACCGGGGCGGTTCGTGGCGAGATCGTTGCCAGAGTTCAGCGGATCGACGCGCGGCGTCATGGCAGAGGGACGAGGCGAGGTCAAGTACGGGGCAAGGGCCTCAAGGGCCGCATCGCGGTATCCGTCGACCAAGACCGTGAGCTGTCCGGTCTTCCTGTCGTAATAGGCCACGTTAGTGTCATCTGGCAGAACGACGTAGAGCCGATCATGGCCCCATCGTTTCCAGGGCGATACCCGGAACTCACTCACGCTCGCACCTCCGAGTTTCTGTAAGTGTCAGAGCGCCATACGAGCAGCCCCTTCGAGGTCCTACAAGGGCACTTTTCCGCAGTTCGCCACTGGAGTCGGAGCGAGCCGGAAGCGAGGAGCGCTGTTAGGAGTTTCTCTACTTCATCAAGGCTCGCTGCGCTCGCGGGGAGGGGCGGGGTGGGGTTCCTTCGGGAGCTCCCGCAGGGGAGGCTTCCGCCCTTCGTCCAGGGCCGGGGGCGACCGAGCGCCTGGGAGACGTTCCCTTGGAAGCACAGGGCCGCAGGGCGGGGAGGGTGGGCGACTCTGGGCGCCTACCGGTGGGCGGCGCGTAGCCGGGGCCCTTCGGGCTTGGGGGTGCCTTGTGGCTCTCGCCTTGCGGACTGGCCCGGGGTGCTCTCGCTCTTGCGCGCATCCGGCGAGGTCGGGCCACCGGCTTTGACATCCGCCGCTACAGATCACACCCCACCGGCCCGCCGTGCGGGCCGCCGCTGTGCTCGGGGCTCGGGGCTGCGCTCCTGCCTTCGGCCCGCGCCGCCCCGGCCCCGGCCCTGCGGCACCGAAGCTGCCACGAGGTGATTGCTACACGCTGTGCCCCGCCCAAGAACACCCCCGGAACGATCAGCGATTCCCCTTGCCTGCCGACATCACCGCCGAGACGCCCACCGAGATCCCGCACAGCCGCGACCAGGAGACCGAAGGGTGCGCCGACCGGCCGCACCAAGGCCCGAACCCGGGGGGGGCACTGCCCACGCTGGGAGCTCCCGCAAGGAGCGGGGCGGGGTGCGGGGGGTCAGGGGTAGGGAGGGTGGGTGGTGGGGGCGGCCGGTTCCACGGCTTTAGGCAGCCACCTTGGGGCGAGCCTCTAAGATCGGGGCTCACTTCGGGCTATTGCGGGCAGGTCAGGAGACTGCCCGAGTCGCGGCAAGCTTACGAGCCCCGATCTCTCGCCCCAAGGCAGCTCCCGCCCAAAGCCGCTCCACCAGCCTCACGCCGTCAAGCCCCGTACAGCAGCGAAGTACAGCAACCCCGGCAACCGGCAACGACCAGCTATGACCTTTCCCGGTCCCGCTGTGACTGGATCAACCACTTTCAGCCGATCTCTGTAGAGCTTGTAAACAGAAGGTCGTCGGTTCGAATCCGACAGGCGGCTCCGCAGGTCAGAGGCCCCGTACCCGGAGTGGGACGGGGCCTCTTTCGTGCCGTTCAAGGGCCGGGGGAGGAGCCGGTGGGCTGGGTGAGGTGGGGAGTGGGGCTCGGAGTCGATGGGGTTCAGGCGTTTCGCAAGGTGGGCCGGACAGCCGTGGTGACATCGGGCGGCAGCACGGGCTCGGCGTCGGCGCCGAGTCCGTGCTTGGTGTGCGGCTGGTTGGTGGTGACCACGAGGGGCGTTCCCGGGGTGTCCGCGTGCTCAACCGCGAAGGTGCACGGCGACCAGGCCGGCCCCTGGGGTACGTCGGCCTGTCTCTCAGCCGCCAGCGGTAGGCCGTGCCGTCGACGGTGATCCGTCGTGATCCCTCGCGGGCCAGTGCCATGGCGCCCCCTCAACAGCGCCGATGCCGGCGAACGCGGCACCGCCGTCAGGTTCCGCAGCAGGTCGACGGGGTGGGGGTCGACGGGGTGGGTGGGGCGTCGGACTTGACGGTGTAGATCTCCCAGGGTTCCTTGCCGGGGCCGTGGACCCAGACCTTGTCCTGGAGCGCGTAGCAGCAGGTGGTGTCGTTCTCCTCGAAGGTGGCCAGGCCGGCGTTCTTGAGGCGCTCGGTGGCGGCGGTGACCTGGGAGGTCTCCTCGACCTCCACCCCGAGGTGGTCCAGGCGGGTGTCCTGGCCTTCCGCGCCCTTGATCAGGACGAGCTTCAGTGGTGGCTCGTCGACGATGAAGTTCGCGTAGCCGGGGCGGCGCTTGGCCGGTTCGACGCCGAAGAGCTTGGAGTAGAAGACCACCGATCCTTCCAGGTCCGCGACGTTCAGGGCGAGCTGTACGCGTGACATGACGAGCCTCCAAACAGGCTGTATTGATGTCCTTCGATGCCTAGCTTGCGCCTTGTATCGAAGAACGTCAACATAGAGGCATGTCGAAACAAGAGCTTGAGGTGCTCGGCCAGGACGTCGAAGGCTGCTGCCCGGCGCTGCTGACGGCCCCGCTGGGCGAGGACCAGGCCACGGAGCTGGCGAAGGTGTTCAAGGCCCTGGGGGATCCGATCCGGCTGCGGCTGCTGTCGATGATCGCGTCCCGGGCGGGCGGGGAGATCTGCGTCTGCGAACTGACCCCGGCCTTCGATCTGTCCCAGCCGACGATCTCCCACCACCTCAAGCTGCTGCGGCAGGCCGGACTCATCGACTGTGAGCGGCGCGGCACGTGGGTGTACTACTGGCTTCTCCCCGAGATGACCGACCGCCTCGCGGGCATCCTCACCCGCCCCGCGGGCACCCCGCCGCCGCACGCCTCGGGCACCCCGCTGCCCCAGCGCACGGGCACCCCCTCATGAGCGCCAAGGCGTCGGCCAAGGTGCCGTCCAAGGCGTCCGTCGACGGTGACGGGGCGGTGGCCGGGAAGCTGTCCTTCCTCGACCGGTGGCTGGCCGTGTGGATCCTGGCGGCGATGGCGGCCGGTCTGGGCCTGGGACGCGCCGTGCCGGGCCTGGGGGACGCGCTCGCGAAGGTGACCGTCACCGGCGTATCGCTGCCGATCGCGCTGGGCCTGCTGGTAATGATGTATCCGGTCCTGGCCAAGGTCCGCTACGACCGGCTGGAGTCCGTCACCCGCGACCGGCGGCTCCTGCTGCCCTCCCTGCTGCTGAACTGGGTGCTCGGCCCGGCCGTGATGTTCGCCCTCGCGTGGCTCTTCCTGCCGGACCTGCCCGAATACCGCACCGGGCTGATCATCGTCGGCCTCGCGCGCTGTATCGCCATGGTCATCATCTGGAACGACCTGGCCTGCGGGAACCGCGAGGCCGCCGCCGTACTCGTCGCGCTCAACAGCGTCTTCCAGGTGTTCGCGTTCGCCGCGCTGGGCTGGTTCTACCTGAGCGTGCTGCCCGGCTGGCTCGGTCTGGAACAGGCCGCGCTGGAGGTGTCGGTGTGGGAGATCGCCCGCAGCGTGCTGATCTTCCTCGGCATCCCGCTCGCGGCCGGATTCGCGACCCGGCGCCTGGGCGAGAAGGCCAGGGGACGCGACTGGTACGAGGCCAAGCTGATCCCGCGCATCGGCCCTTTCGCGCTGTACGGGCTGCTGTTCACCATCGTCGTCCTCTTCGCGCTGCAAGGGGAGGCGATCACTTCCAAGCCCCTGGACGTCGTCCGGATCGCGCTGCCCCTGCTGGTCTACTTCGCGCTCATGTGGGCCGGGTCCATGGCCCTGGGCCGAGCGGTGGGGCTGGACTACCCGAAGGCCACGACGCTGGCCTTCACCGCGGCGGGCAACAACTTCGAGCTGGCCATCGCCGTCGCCATCGCCACTTTCGGCGCCACCAGCGGCCAGGCCCTCGCGGGAGTCGTCGGCCCCCTCATCGAGGTGCCCGTCCTCATCGGCCTCGTCTACGTGGCGCTGGCCAGCCGTCGCTTCTTCCCCGCGTCGAGCGACGGCCCCAGCTCCAGCGCCGACGCGGACGTCGACGCCGTGCCGCCCCCTCCCGACAAGGATTCCGTACGTGCCTGACTCAGTGCCCACGAAGCCGTCCGTCCTGTTCGTGTGCGTGCACAACGCCGGACGCTCCCAGATGGCCGCCGCCTTTCTCGCCGACCTCGCGGGTGACCGGGTCGAGGTCCGCTCGGCCGGTTCCGCCCCCGCCGACCAGGTCAACCCGGCCGTGGTGGAGGCCATGGGCGAGGCGGGGATCGACCTCGCACACGCCCGTCCGAAAGTGCTCACCACGGACGCGGTGCACGCTTCCGACGTGGTGGTGACCATGGGGTGCGGCGACGCCTGCCCCGTCTTCCCCGGCAAGCGGTATCTCGACTGGTCCCTGGCGGACCCCGCCGGGCAAGGCGTCCGGGCCGTCAGGCCGATCCGCGACGAGATCGAGCGGCACGTCCGCGACCTGCTCACCGAACTCGGCGTCGAGACCGGGGGCGTCGAGACCGGGACCGAGCAGCCTCGCGCCTGACAGCGCCGCGCACCAGAACGGTCCCGCTGCCCCGCGTACGGGGGCGACGGGACCGTACGGTCCAGCGCGTGATGCCGGTGCTGGTGCTGGTGCCAGTACCGGCACCAGCACCAGCACCCGTGTTAGTTCGTCGCCGGAGCCGACAGCTCCTGGCCGAACGCGGCGTCCGTCGCCGGGGAGCCGAGGTCGTCCGGGCCGAAGAGGGCTGAGCCCTCGGCGGTCAGGCCGTCGGCGCCCGCGTACAGGAGAGCCACCGCGCCGGAGCCCTCGCCCTTGCTCGGCGCGCCGACGGCGAGGTCGGGCTTGCCGTCGCCGTTGTAGTCGGCCGGAGAGACGGACTCGCCGAAGTGGTCGTTGCCCTCCATCTCACCGGGGACGCCCTCGGTGTCGAGGGAGAAGGTCTGGGAACCCTCGTCGGTCAGCCAGTTCTCGCTGCCCTTGAAGACGCTGATCTCACCGGCGTTGTTGTAGCCACCGGGCGCCTCGGCGGCGGTGTTGCCGACGACGAGGTCGTCGTGGCCGTCACCGTTGATGTCGGCGAGGCGGGAGGCCTCGCCCTCCTGCTCCGGACCCTTCCAGTCCACCGGGTTGGCGGTGTCCATGCCGCCGGCGGTGCCGGGGTAGGTGCGCAGCTTCTGCTCGGTCGGGCCGTCCGAGAAGCCGGTGTCCGTGACGACGTCGTCCTTGCCGTCGCCGTTGATGTCGCCCACGACGGCGCGGTACTGGCCGAACCACAGCGAGACGGTCTTGCCCAGCGGGGTGCTCTTGATGCCCGTCGACGAGCCGGGCAGCACCCCGAGCGTGCCCTCGTCCGAGGGGGAGTCCTGGGACGCGACGCTGACGAGGTCGGCGAAGCCGTCGCCGTTGATGTCGCCGGAGGCCAGGTGCCCGATGCTGACGCCGCCGCCGGGCGGGGTCACGGCGGCCATCTTCGGGGTGGCGGTGTCCCGCAGGTTCGCGGCGCCGTTGACGAGCTGGACCTTCTCGCGGTCGGAGACGGCGATGTCGGCCCGGCCGTCGTGGTTGAAGTCGCCCACCGCGATCTTGTCGCCGAAGTGCGCGTTCTCGGTGACCTTCGGCGAGTGGAAGGCGATCGCGTCGCTCGACAGGCCGCTCTTGGAGCCGAAGACGACGGTGACGGAACCGGCCTGCTTGGTGCTGCCGATGGCCTCACCGTCCGCGCCGATGATCAGGTCCGAGTAGCCGTCCCCGTCCACGTCGCCGCGCACCACGGAAGAGCCGAAGTGGTCCTTGGCCTCGGGGGTGCCGGGAACGCCAGGGCTGGCCTGGGTCAGGCTGAGGTGCCGGGCGGTGTCGACGCCGGTCCCGGAGCCGTACGTCACGCCTACGTAGCCCGCCTTGGACTTCCCGGAGGCGGTGCCGTCGGGCGCGCCGACGCCGAGGTCGGCGTGGCCGTCGCCGTCGATGTCGCCCGCGGTCTTCGCCGCCTTGGCGGCTGCGGTGGAGAGCTGGTTCTGGGCCGACCCGTCGCTGTCCGTTCCTGCGGCGTTGGCACCGGCTGCGACGGCCGCCACCACCGCGGCGCCCACAGCGCCCGCCATCAGGCCCCTGCTTCGATTGCGCACAAATCCTCCATAGACTCACGCATCGGTCGTCCTCTTTGATCCGGCCACCCCTGCGGCCCCCACAGGCGGAACGGAAAGGACTGCTGACATAGACAAGTCCGGACGCTGAACGGTTGCGGAAGCGACAGAAGAATTCGAAGAGCAACAGGTTCACTCAAGTTGCGCGTAAGGGACGCGCAGGCCAGAGCGGCTGGCGCGACGCGGCCGGGCGGGGACTATGACGACGGTCACCATGCCCCTCGGGGTGGCGGGGGAGCGTCACGCTCCACTTCGGGCGCAGGACGGCCGGGGCGGCCGGGGCGGTCAGGACGGCGTGGTCAACTCCCCGCCTCCTTGCGGAGCTTGCGGACGTCGGCACGGGAGAGGCCGCTGACGCGGCCGACCTCGGAGGGGTCGGCGCCCGCACGGAGTGCTTCCAGCGCTTCGGTACGGAGGTCTTCGCGGGCCGCGTTCAGGGCGGCCTCCGCCTCGCGGTGACGCTTGGCCGCGAGTTCCAGTTTCGGGTTCTCCATGAATGTCGCGTTCCCCTCGCCCGGGCCCGCGACGCCGGTGGGAGAAGCGCGCGGCGTTGTTACGCTGCGCCGCATGGGGGTGGTGTGCGTGCGGTGGGGGTGGAGACAGGGGCGCGGGCGGAGGGTTCGCGCGTCGGTCGCGTCGGTCGCGTCGGTCGTGGTGACGGTCGTGACGGCTGTGGCGGTGACGTCGGCCGTCGCGGTGGCCGCGCCCGCCCCGGCGTTCGCGAGCGCCGACCGGGCCGCGAGCAGCGGCTTCGTGGCGGCGTCCGGGTGGCGTGGCGGCAAGGTGGCGTGGTCGGCGCGCGGTGAGTATCTGAAGGTGCGGGACACCAGGGCCGACGGCTACGCCTTCGTCGTGACCGCGAACGACACCCGCCACCCCCGCGCCCGCAAGACGTGCCGGGCCCCGCGCAGGGGCCAGACCCGGGTCTGCAACCTCTCGTTCCCCGAGCACCGCAAGATCCGCCTCGTCGCCAGCCTTCAGCGAGGCGGCACCGTCAAGTACGCGGGCTCGGCGCGCGTGCGCTCCTGACGGCTCGCGGCTGGCTGCTGGCGGCTCGCGGCTACTGCCCCATCACGTAGCGGACCGCCGGCCCCAGGGGAGCAGGACGACCTTGCCGACCGTGCCGCGATTCTGGAGCGCGTGATGGGCCGCCGCGGTCTCGTCGAGCGGGAACGTCCGGACGAGCGGGACGAGGACGCCGCGCCCCGCGTACGCGAGCGCCCGCTCCTCCAGGGCGCGCCGCCGCTCCAGCATCTTCCGCCCCTCCAGGGGGACGATCGTGATGCCGCGGTCCTCCCCCGCCTCCCCGGGCGGTTCGGACGCGGCGGACGCGGCGGACGCGCTGAACACGGTGGAGGAACTGCCGTAGGTGAAGGCGGTGCCGCCGGGTGCGACGAGGTCCAGTGCCGCGTGTCCGAGGGAGCCGCCGACGCCGTCGAAGAGGTGGCTGACGGGCCGTTCGTCGCGCAGTTCGGCGCGCACGCGGCCGGCCCAGTCCGGCCTGCCGTAGTCGAGAGCGAGGTCGGCGCCCAGGTCCCGCACGATCGCGGCCTTCTCCGCCCCGCCCGCCGCGCCGACGACGCGGGCGCCCCTGTGCCGCGCGTACTGGGTGAGCAGCGCGCCCATGCCGCCCGCGGCCGAGAGCACGAGGACGGTGTCACCGGGGCCCGGCTCGTGGCCCTCGACGACGCCCATGACGGTGCGCCCGGTGCCGATCATGGCAACGGCGTGGGCCTCGGAGAGCCCGTCGGGGAACGTTGAAGTCGAGGGGTGCGGGGGCGGGCGCGGGTCAGGGGGACTGTCAGTGGCGGGGTGCACGATGAGGGGATGGCGAGGACGAGGGTGTCGAGGACGGCGGGCGGGGAAGCGCGGACGGACGCACGGGCGCGTGCGGTGGGCAGACCCAGGCGGCCGGAGATCGGCCTGCCCGTGCTGCGGCCCCACGAGGAGGCGGGGCTGAGCCCTGACGGGGACTACGACGGAGTGGGCTTCACGGATCTCGATCTGAGCGGCGCCGACGGCGCGGGGGCCACCTTCCTGGACTGCGGGCTGTACCGCTGCGCGCTGGACGAGGCCCAGCTCGAACGGGCCCGGTTCATCGACACGGTGGCGGAGGGCGTGTGGGGCGTCGGCACGGGGCTGGCGCGCGCCGAGATACGGGACGTGGAGCTGGCCGACGCGCGGCTCGGCGGCACCCAACTGCACGGGGCGCGGCTGACGCGGGTGCTGGTGCGGGGCGGGAAGATCGATTTCCTGAATCTGCGGCAGTCCACGCTGAAGGACGTCACCTTCGAGGGCTGCGTCCTGATCGAGCCGGACTTCTCGGGTGCCTCGCTGGAGCGGGTCGCCTTCCCGGGGTGCGTGGTGAGAGGGGTGGACTTCGGGCAGGCGAAGCTCAAGGACGTGGATCTGCGCGATGCCGCCGAACTGGACATCGCCGCGGGCGTCGACCGGCTCTCGGGCGCCGTGATCAGCTCGGCCCAGCTCGTGGACCTGGCCCCGGCCTTCGCCGCCCAGGTGGGGGTGCGGGTGGAGGGGTGAGGCCGCTGGGGCGGGGGTGTCGGGTCGAGCCGACGGGACGGGCCGGGCTGTCGGGACGGGGCGACGGGACGGGTCGGGCCGACGGGGGTCAGACGCGGGGGAAGCGGGCCTGGAGGTCCCAGATCACCGGGTTGTCGTCGAGCCCGTCGTGCATGTCCGTGAGGTCGGCGAGGAGGTCGTGCAGGAAGTCGCGGGCCTCCCTGCGCAGGGTGGAGTGCTGGAAGGAGAGCGGGGGCTCGTCGGCCGGTGACCAGTCGGCCGTGATCTCCACCCATCCGAAGCGGCGCTCGAAGAGCAGGCAGTCCGTGCTCTCGGTGAAGTCCAGCTCGGCCCGCACGGGTCCGGGCGCACGGCTGCCCCGAGGGTCCTTGTCGAGGCGCTCGACGATGTCGCACAGGGCCCACGCGAAGTCGAGCACGGGCAGCCATCCCCAGGCTGTGGACAGTTCGGCGTCGGCCTTCGTGTCGGCGAGATACACGTCCCCGCAGAAGAGATCGTGCCGCAGCGTCCGTACGTCCGCTGTGCGGTAGTCCGTCTGCGGAGGGTCGGGGAAGCGGCGGGAGAGGGAGTAGCCGATGTCGAGCACGCTCCCGATGGTGTCACGGGGGCTCGGGGGGTCATGGGTGCCATGGGTGCCAGGGGGGTTCATCCGGTTCGTCCCCCGTAAACGAACATTCGTGCACAACCTTCCAACGCTCCCGCACAAGCTCTACCGTTGCTTCGCTCGCGCCTTCCGACGCGGGCGCGACGAATGAAAAGGAACAGCGCGGAAGGAACGGTTTCGGTCCAGCGAGGACGGAGGACGGAACAGTGAGCCATCTGCCAACCCGCCAGAGACGACTGATCAGTTCGCTTGCGGTCACCCTGATCTGTGGAGCGGGGCTGTACGCCCCCTCGGCCACCGCCGCGCCCCAGGCGGCCCCGGCCCCCGCGTCTGACGCGGGCGCGTTCACGGGCGAGGCGAAGGGCGGGCCGAAGCGCGGACTCGCCCGCACGCCCCCCATGGGCTTCAACAACTGGAACGCCACCCACTGCCGCCCCGAGTTCAACGAGGCGATGGTCAAGGGCATCGCCGACATCTTCGTCGAGAAGGGGCTCAAGGAAGCGGGCTACGAGTACGTCAACCTCGACGACTGCTGGGCCCTCCCGCAGCGCGACGCCGACGGCAAGCTGGTGCCCGACCCGGTCCGGTTCCCCAACGGGATCAAGGCGGTCGCCGACTATGTGCACTCCAAGGGCCTGAAGATCGGCATCTACACCAGCGCCGGCACCAAGACCTGCAACCGGAACGGCTTCCCCGGCGCACTCGGGCACGAGGAGAGCGACGCCCAGCAGTTCGCGGACTGGGGCATCGACTACCTCAAGTACGACAACTGCAACAACCAGGGCGTCCCGGCCCAGGAGCGCTACGCGGCGATGGACAAGGCGCTGAAGAAGACCAAGCGCGACATCGTCTACAGCATCTGCGAGTGGGGCCAGAACAAGCCGTGGGAGTGGGCGGCGAAGTACGGCGAGCTGTGGCGCACGACGGGCGATATCAGCGACAACTGGGGCAGCATGCTCGGCATCATGAAGCGGAACCTGCCGCTGGCCCCGTACGCCGGGCCAGGCCACTGGAACGACCCCGACATGCTGGAGGTCGGCAACGGCGGCATGACCGACACGGAGTACCGCACCCACTTCTCCATGTGGTCGATCATGGCCGCGCCGCTCCTCATCGGCTCCGACCTGCGCACGGCGACCGACGCGACGTACGAGATCCTCGGCAACAAGGAGGTCATCGCCGTCGACCAGGACAAGCTGGGCAAGCAGGGCAGCGTGGTCTCCTCCGAGGAGGGGCGCTGGGTCGTCGCCAAGGAACTCAAGGACGGCAGCCGCGCCGTCGCGCTGTTCAACGAGTCCGAGCAGGAGCAGACGATCTCCACGACGGCGGCCGACGTGGGGCTGCCCGAGGCCGATTCGTACACGCTGCGCGATCTGTGGAAGCACGAGGACGCGAGCGGCGACGGCACGATCGAGGCGACGGTCCCGGCGCACGGGACGGTGCTGCTGAAGGTGTCGGCCGAGGACTGAGGTCGGTTCGTCCGCCGAGCGCTCGGGCCCGGGACGCCCCGGTGCCAGGCTCGGCCGTACGGCTGACGGCCGCACCCCGCACCCCGCACCCCGGCGCTCCGCGTGGAGCGAGAAGGCCGCCCGGCCCCGTGTGCTCGGGTCGGGCGGCCTCCGTGGCGTCCGGGATGCGCCCGGGAACCCGCGTGTCGCGGGCCCCGAACCGGACGACTGGTGCTGCGCGGGCTCCGGCCCGACGTCGGTCAGCCGTGTGGAACACGGCGTACGGACGTCGGACCTGGGGCCCGGCAGTCGGGATCAGACACTGGCCGGCCATTGGCCAGAATCAGGCGTCGGTCCGGATCAGACGTTGACGCCGAAGTCCTGGGCGATGCCGACGAGGCCCGCGGCGTAGCCCTGGCCGACGGCCCGGAACTTCCACTCGGCGCCGTTGCGGTACAGCTCGCCGAAGACCATGGCGGTCTCGGTGGCGGCGTCCTCGCTCAGGTCGTAACGCGCGATCTCCGTGCCGCCCGCCTGGTTGACGATGCGGATGAAGGCGTTGCGCACCTGGCCGAAGTTCTGGCTGCGCGTCTCGGCGTCGTAGATCGAGACCGGGAAGACGATCTTCTCGATCTCGGCGGGGAGGGCGGCGAGGTTGACGTTGATCTGCTCGTCGTCGCCCTCGCCCTCGCCGGTGACGTTGTCGCCGGTGTGGACGATGGACTGGTCAGGCGTCGCCTTGTTGTTGAAGAAGATGAAGTGCTGGTCGGAGTAGACCTTGCCGCTGGGGTTCACCGCGATGGCGCTCGCGTCGAGGTCGAAGTCCGTACCCGTGGTCGTGCGGACGTCCCAGCCGAGGCCGACCGTGACGGCGGTCAGGCCCGGTGCCTCCTTGGTGAGCGAGACGTTGCCGCCCTTGGACAGGCTTACAGCCATGGGGATGCCCTTTCGTAGTGAGGTACTGAAGAGGGGTCGGTGTCCTCCACCCTGCACAACGCGGACGGGGGACGGGCGGGTTCCAGATTCTTTGCGTTCTTTACGTTTCACTCGCGCGCCCCGCCCCGCGCGCCCCGTATCGCCCTGCGCGCCCCGCCCCCGCGCGGACCGTCCCGCCGCGAAAAGGCGGTGACGAGGGCGCGCGGAGGCGGGATCATGGGACTCATGTCCGGTCCCTACGTCATCCGTGGTGCGGTCTCCCTGCCGGAGGCCGAGCTGTCGTGGCGTTTCTCGCGCTCCTCGGGCCCCGGCGGCCAGCACGTCAACACCAGCGACAGCCGCGCGGAGCTGCGCTTCGACCTCGCGGCCACCGAGGCGCTGCCCGAGGTGTGGAAGGAGCGCGCGCTGGAGCGGCTCGGCCCGCGGCTGGTGGACGGGGTGCTGGTCGTGCGCGCGGGCGAGCACCGTTCCCAGTGGCGCAACCGCGAGACGGCGGCCACCCGCATGGCCGCACTGCTCGCGGAGGCGACGGCGCCGCCGCCGCGCCCCCGCCGCAAGAAGAAGGTCTCGCGCGGGGCCAACGAGCGGCGGCTGCGGAGCAAGCAGCAGCGCGGCGATCTGAAGCGCGGCCGCTCGGGCCGCGACTGGACCTGACCCGCCCGCTCCCCTCCACGGGCCCCGGGCGCGGCCCGGATGGGCTCAGGCGAGCGAACGGTACCGGCCACGGAAGTACACCAGCGGCCCGCTCTCCTTCGCGTGCGGAAGCGTCGTCGACAGGACGCGCGCGATGACGAGGGTGTGGTCGCCCGCGGGCACGCGCTGTTCCGTGCGGCACTCGACCATGGCCAGCGCGTCCGTCACCAGGGGCGCGCCCGTGGCCTCGCCGAGGGTGTGGGGCAGCTCCCGGTAGAGCAGCCGGTCGTTGAGGCGGCCCTTCATCGAGAAGCGGTCGGCGGTCTGCCGCTGGCCGTCGTTCAGCAGGGAGGCGGCCCACAGGGGCTGGCGCTCCAGCAGCTCGTCCATCCGTGAACCGTCGCGGACGCTGACCATGACCAGGGGAGGGTCGAGGGAGACGGACATGAACGCGGTGGCGGTCATGCCCACGGGCTCGCCGCGGGGGCCTTCCTCCGGGTCGTACGCCGAAACCAGCACCACGCCGGCCGCCAGCCGCGCCATGGCGGCCCGGAACTCGTCCTCGCTCACCCCACCAGCATGGGGCATCGGAGAGGAGGAGGGAGAAGAGGCGGCAGGGGCGGAAGAGGGGGGAGTCGGCACCGTCTGTTGCTGTTGCGCTGCGTTGGACACGTCAAGAACGCTAACCGGAATGGGTGAGTGGACACATCGGACGCAGGAACCAGGCGGGTCCTAGGCCCCTCGTGAGGCGTACCCGGAAGCCGACCCCCCGATCGGCCGTTATCTCCCGCCAAGCCCCGTTATGTCGGTGGGGTGTGAACGGTACGGAGAGGGGGACGCGAGGGAGCACGCACCGGCGCGCGAAGGGGGCGCATTGGGTGGCGTACTGGTGAGTTCATGTACGGACGTCATGATGCCCTGACATGCCTCGGAAGGCCCGTGACCAGCGGAGACCATTCGGGAAGCGCTTCCACGTAACGCACCCAACCAACCCTGGATTCTTGTGACTTGAGTCACAGAGGGCATTAATTGTTGACCCTGTGTACCGGGTGAACAGCTCGCTGTGATTCAGTGGCCCGTGGCAGTCGGACAATGACGTCCCGCGAACACCTGGAGTTGACGACCGAGGCTCAGGGGGAGGGCGATGGAAACCGAGTCGGAGCCCTATGTCCGCCTCGCCAGTCTGCGTCAGCTACACCAGGTGGTGGCACAGCTCAACACCGCCCGCAGTCTCGCCGACACCCTCCAGACCGTCGCCGACGGCGTCGTGGAGGGGCTCGGCTTCGAGATAGCCGCGGTCAATCTCGTACGGCCCGACGGCGATCTCGTCGTCGCCGCCGTCGCCGGGAGCGCCGGGGCAGAGGCGATGATGGCGGGCCGGGTCGGCTCGCGTGCCTCCTGGGACCGCCGCCTCTCGATGGGCGAGAAGTGGGGCGAGCTGCGCTTCATCCCGTACACCGAGGGCTGGGTCCTCGACGATGACGACGTGCCCCAGTGGCACCCCGCCGGGCCCGCGCCCCGCTTCTCGGACGAGTGGCACCCCATGGACCGCCTCTTCGCCCCGCTCTACGCCTCCGACACCGAACTCCTCGGCGTGCTCTCCGTCGACAAACCCCGCAACGGGCGGCGCCCGGGCGCGTGGGGGCGCGAGGCGTTGCAGATGTACTCCTTCCAGGCCGCCATCGCCCTCACCAACGCCCGCCTGCGCTCCAACATGCAGCGCGCGCTGGTCAGGCTGGAGCGCGAGCAGTCGGCGCTGCGGGCCAGTGAGGAGAGCTTCCGGCAGGCGTTCGAGTACGCGCCCAGCGGCATGGCCGTCGCCGAGATGGGCGGTGACCAGCACGGACGCCTGATCCGCACCAACGACGCGCTGTGCCGCCTGCTGGGCCGCCCCGCCTCCGCGATGCGGCGCTACTCCTTCTCCGATCTCGTGCACCCCGAGGACATCGGCACCCTGCTGCGCACCTCGGCCGAGGGCGGCCGGGCCGAGCTGCGGCTGGCGCGGCGCGACGGCTCGTACGTGTGGGTCTCGCTCCGCAACTCCGTCGTCGCCGACGCGGCCGACGGACCGCGCTTCCTGCTCACCCACGTCGAGGACATCGAGGAGCGCAAGCGCCACGAGCTGCAACTCGCCCACCGCGCGAGCCACGACTCGCTGACGGGCCTGCCCAACAGCGCCGAGCTGCGCGCCCGCCTCAACAGCAGGCTCTGCGACAGCCCAGGCCCCACCCCGGGCCCGGGGCCCGCGATCTCCGGGCTGGTCGGCGGGGACCCGGGCGGGCACGCGTTCAGCACGGACGAGTTCGACGAGCTGGGCCTGGGCGGTACCGGAGGCATGGGCACCGGCATGGGCGGAGGACTGGGCACGGGCGTGGAGGGCGGCAACGGCGCGGCACCCAGCGGGGGCTACGCCGGGTACGACCACCACCACGTCCACATGGTGCCGCCCGAGGGCGACGGGCCGGGTGAGAAGGGTCTCGCCGTGCTCTTCTGCGACCTCGACGGCTTCAAGTCGATCAACGACCGTTTCGGCCACAACTGCGGCGACGCCGTCCTGGTCGAGGTCGCGCGCCGCCTCTCGGAGGGCGTGCGGGACAACGACACGGTGGCGCGGATGGGCGGCGACGAGTTCGTCGTCCTCGCCGACGGGCTGGGCCCGGCCGACGCGCAGGACCTGGCCGTGCGGCTGCGGAACGCGATCATCCCGCCCATCCGGGTCGACGGCCGCGCCGTCCGCGTCGGAGCCAGCTTCGGCATCGGCTGGGCGGGCTGCGGGATGACGGCCGAGGAAGTGCTCCAGTCCGCCGACCAGCGGATGTACGTCGAGAAGCGGTCCCGTTCGAAGGGGCAGCGCCGGGCGGGGTGACGCGAGGTGGCGCGGGAAGGACCGCGCGAACGGCCCCGGAGCCCCGTGACACCCCGTGGAACCCCGCGGACACGGCCCGTGGCCCTGGATGGCGAGATTCACAAGGCGTCCGCCCCCTGATCATTCCGGCGTTGGCAAGAGGGTCACCCCGGAGAGGTAGGCTCGGCCGGATACCTGACGCAGTAGGGAGTGACAGGGGATGACCGCCGAGAACAACGGCACGGGTGAGACGCCTGATCAGGGCGACGACCCGTTTGCCCATCTGTACCGCCAGGAAGGCGGTAACGGCTCGACGGTTCCGCAGTCCGGCGCACAGCGTGGTGTTCCCCGCCGCTCGTACAACCAGGTCCGCACGGTAGGCGAGCGCCAGTACGGCGGGCAGCAGGCCGCATACGGACAGCAGCAGTCCGCCTACGGGCAGCAGCAGCCCAGCGCGCACTACGCGGCGCCCGAGACCGTGCCGGGCGGCAGGGCCGCCACCCGCCAGAGCCAGCACCACGCGGGTGGCAACGGACACGGGAACGGCGGCGGACACGGCGACGGCGGCTACGGCCGAGGTGGCCGCAGCCGCAACGGGCTGCTGATCGGGGCCATCGCGGTCGTCGCGGCGGTCGTGATCGGTATCGGCGCGGCCATCGTCTTCAACAGCGACGACGAGTCCACGGGCGACCAGGCGGGCGGCAGCACGCCCAGCGCCTCCGCCGACGGCGGCGGCCAGGGCGAGCAGGACGAAGCGGACGACGGCAAGCAGCAGCAGAACTCGGGCCTCCCGCAGCAGGACGCGGCCAGCCTCCGCCTGGAGGGCGGCGCGGCCCCCGCGAAGGACACGAAGGGCGCGGAGGCCGACGGCGGCACGTACGTGGCGGGCTTCAACCAGGTCGGCGCGAAGGCCGTGTGGACCGTCAAGGCGCCGAAGGCCGGTGACTACCGGCTGTACGTGCGCTACGGCATTCCCGGCGAGGACGCGAACGCCACGGTGTCCGTGAACGGGAAGGCGAACGCGCAGCCGCTCGGGATGAAGAACTTCATCGGTTCGCCGAAGGGCAACTGGGAGAAGGGCTGGCAGACCACGTGGGCGCCGGTCACGCTCACCAAGGGCGAGAACACGGTCGAGATCGCCTGCGCCGAGGGCAACCAGTGCAACGCCTACCTGGACCAGGTCTCCCTGAAGCAGTCCTAGCCCTCAGGCGGGCCCGGCGGACCGGTGAAGCCCGGCGGTCCGGCGGGCCCGGTGGTCAGGGTGCCGTCGCCAGGAGGGTCGGGGCGATGCGGGGGAGCAGCGTCTCGTAGACGTCGCGGTCGAACTCGCCCGCCGCGGGAGACCGCACCGTCGCCGCTGACAGCGCGACGGCCCGCGCCAGCAGCGCCGGCCAGTCGAGCCCTTCGACGAGCCCCGACAGCAGCCCGGCGACGGCCGAGTCGCCGGCGCCCGTCGGATTCCCCGAGAGCCGCTCGGGCGGCATCGCCTGCCAGGTGCCCTCGGGCGTGACGACGACCATCCCGTCGGCGCCCAGCGAGGCGGCGACGGCCCGCGCCCCGCGCCGCTGCGCCCCGCGTGCGGCGCGCAGCGGCTCGGTGTGCCCCGTGATCCCGGCCAGCTCCTGCGAGTTGGGCTTGACGAGGTCGGGCCGCGCTGCCAGCCCGCGCCGCAGGGGTTCGCCGCTGGTGTCCAGCAGCACGGGTATCTCGGCTGCCCGCGCCTCCCTGATGAGCTGCGCGTACGCGCCGACCGGCACTCCGGGCGGCAGGCTCCCGCACAGTGCGACGGCGCGCGGCGCGGGGAGCGGACAGGCTCGGTCACCGTCGTGGGGCTCGCCGCGCAGCAGCCGCCCGTAGGCGGCGAGCAGCGTCCCCCACTCGTCCGGGCCGACCTGCGGTCCCGGCTCGTTGAGCTGCGTCGTGTCGCCGCTCGACTCGTCCACGACGCCGACGGTGCGGCGCGTGCTGCCCGCGATGGGCAGGAGCGCGTCCTCGACGGGAACGCCCGCGCCGTGCGCGCGGTACGAGGTGTCCTCGGCGAGGAGCCGCCGCAGTTCCTGTCCCGTACCGCCCCCGGCGAAGCCCGTGACGACGGTGCGGTGCCCGAGCGCGGCGAGCACGCGGGCCACGTTGAGGCCCTTGCCGCCGGGCCGCTCCGTCACCTCGCGGACGCGGTGCGAGCCGTGGACGTCGAGGCGGGGGACACGGTAGGTGAGGTCGAGGGCGGTATTGAGCGTGATCGTCAGGATCACCAGGAACAACCCCCTACGACAGGTACCCGCCCCCGAGTACAGGAACAGCCGCACGGACGCGAACGGCGAAGCGACGACAGCGAATCGGTGAAGCAGTGACGACGGACAGGCGACAACGGACAGGTGAGCGGGCGCACACGAGGTGACGACCGCGCGCGAGCGATCATGCCATCGCACACCCCCGGAGGCGACCCCCCGGGGGTTCCGAAGCGGTCTCGAACTCGGCTTTTGGCGCGATCTGTTGGCCCTGTGACCGGGGACGACGGGAGTGACGGACCCGCCACCGACCTGTGGACCGGCCCGCCGCCGAGCCGCCGAGCCGCCACGTCAGCCCGCGGCACGCACCGCCGTGCTCGGCTCGACCACCCACTCACCGTGCCGCATGACGCCCACGAGCGCGAAGTCCTCGTCCAGTACCACGAGATCGGCGTCCTTGCCCGCCTCCAGTGAGCCGACCCTGTCGTCGACGCCGAGGAGCCTCGCCGGGTTCGCGGACAGGGCGCGGACGGCGTCCTCGACCGCGATGCCGTCGACGGTCACGGCGCGCCGGAGCGCGCGGTCCATGGTGAGCGTGGAGCCCGCGATGGAGCCGCCCTCGACCAGCCGCGCGACGCCCTCCTTGACCTCGACCTCCATCGGGCCGAGCGGGTAGCGGCCGTCGCCCATCCCGGCGGCGCCCATCGCGTCGGTGATGAAGGCGACGCGCGAGGCGCCCGCGCTGCCGAAGGCCAGTTCCAGTACGGACGGGTGCAGATGGGTGCCGTCGTTGATCAGCTCGACGGTGATCCGCTCGTCCTCCAGGAGCGCGGCGATGGGCCCCGGGGCGCGGTGGCCGAGCCCCGGCATCGCGTTGAAGAGGTGCGTGGCGACGCTCGCGCCCGCCTCGATGGCCTCGCGGGTCGCGTCGTAGGTGGAGTCGGTGTGTCCGACGGCCGCGATGACGCCGTTCTCGACGAGTAGCCGTACGGAGTCGAGCCCGCCGGGGAGTTCGGGCGCCAGCGTCATCATGCGGGCGCTGCCGCGTGCCGCGTCCACGAGCTTGCGCACGTCGGCGGGCGCGGGGTCGCGCAGCAGCGCCGGTTCGTGGGCGCCGCAGCGGTGCGGGGAGATGAAGGGGCCCTCGAAATGGACGCCCGCCAGATCGCCCTGCTCGGTGAGTTCGCTGAGTGTGCCCGCCTGCTGGGCGAGGTCGGCCAGGTCGCCGGTGACGGTCGAGGCGACCATGGTCGTGGTGCCGTGGCCGCGGTGCATGGCGATGGCCTTGAGCGCTTCCTCGGGCGTACCGGCGGAGAAGGACGCGCCGCCGCCGCCGTGCACGTGCATGTCGACGAAGCCGGGCACGATCCAGTGCCCGCCCAGGTCGAGCACGTCGCCGCCCGCGCCGGAGCCCCCCGCCGTGCCGGAACCTCCCGTCGCGCCGGAGCCCCCCGCCCCGTCGAACCCCTCGTCCGCGCCCCCCTGGCCGACGGTGGCGAGTGTGCGGCCCTCGACGGCCAGCCACCCGTTCTCGGCGACGCCTCCCGGCAGCACCACCCGTGCCCCGGTCAGCACCTTGCGCTTGGTCATCGGCTCGCAACCTCCGCGGAGAGAAGATCCCAGGCGAGAAGTCCCGCGCCCAGGCATCCTGCGGCATCCCCAAGCGCCGCAGGCACGATCGTCGGGATGTGCTGGAAGGTGACCCGTTCCCGTACCGCGTCCCGAAGCGGTACGAACAGGGTGTCGCCCGCCTCCGCGAGCCCGCCGCCGATGATCAGCGTGCGGGGGTCGAGGAGGGTCAGGGCCGTGACGAGCCCGGCGGCGAGCGCGTCGAGCGCGTCGCGCCACACGGCGAGGGCGCGCGGATCCCCCGACTCGACGGCCTTGGCCGCGTCGGCCGCCGTGGCCTGCGGATCGCCGCACGCCTTCGCCCAGGCGTGGCCGACGGCAGCGGCGGAGGCGAGCATCTCCAGGCAGCCGCGCTGCCCGCACCGGCACCGCGGCCCCTCGGGGCGCACCGAGATGTGCCCGATCTCGCCCGCGCTGCCGTGCGCCCCCGGCTCGACGCGCCCCTCGATGCCGATGGCGCCGGCGATGCCCGTGCCGAGCGGCACGAAGAGGAAGCGGTCCACGCCCTCGCCCGCGCCGATGCGGCCCTCGGCGAGCCCGCCCGTGCGCACGTCGTGCCCGAGCGCGACGGGCAGCGCGCCGCCGAGGCGCGCGCTCAGCAGCGCGCGCAGCGGCACGTCGCGCCAGCCCAGGTTGGCGGCGTAGACGGCTACGCCATTCGCCTCGTCGATGATGCCGGGGACGGCGACTCCGGCGGCTGACGGCTCGTTCCCGAACCGTTCGACGCCGTACGCGCGCAGCTCAGCCGCGAAGCCGAGGATGCCCTCGACGACGGCCTCGGGACCGCGGTCGCGGTCGGTGGCGCGGCGTGTTTCGTGCAGCGGCTGGTTGTCGGGCCCGATGAGGGCGGCCTTCATTCCCGTGCCGCCCACGTCGAGGGCGATGACGTATTCCCGAGGACTCACAGGGGTCAGTCTCCCGCGAGAGCACGGGAAAGGTCTAGTCCACTCGCGCGACTGGCCGCGTCCGACCGCGTCCGACCGCGTCCGGCGGGATCTTTGTAGCCCTTCGGGCGTCGGGTGCACCGTGCTGACCTGGGCAGGGGAAGGCCGTTGCGGAAGTGGTAGGGGTGGTGGTGTAGACCTTGTGGGGTACGGAGTGGAGACTTCCGTTCCATACGTGTGCGGTCTCGAAGGCGCGGCCGACGGGACGAGTGCGAACGATGGCCGGTGGCCATACAGGGGCTTAAGGGGTAGTTCACGTGGAACGTCGGCGTTTTCTGGGGCTGGCGGCGACGGGCCTCACGGGTGCCGTGGGACTCACCGCCACGGCGTGCGGCAGCGGCTCGGACTCGGGCGACGGCGTCACGCTCAAGATGGTCGCGGCCGACTACGGCAACCCGGGGGGCGACAACAGCACCCAGACCTACTGGGACGAGATCGCCCGCGCCTTCACGAAGAAGCACCCCAACATCACCGTCGACGTCTCCGTCTACAGCTGGAACGACGTCGACAAGAAGGTCGCCGACATGGTCAAGCGCGGCGAGGCACCCGACATCGCCCAGATCGGCGCCTACGCCAACTACGCCGACCAGGACAAGCTCTATCCGGCCAGCGACCTGCTCTCCATCCCCGTCCAGGCCGACTTCCTGCCCTCGCTCGCCGAGGCGGGCGAGGTGATCCGGGTGCAGTACGGGCTGCCGTTCGCCTCCAGCACCCGGCTGCTCTTCTACAACAAGACCCTCTTCAGCGAGGCCGGGCTCGACCCCGAGGCGCCGCCCGAGAGCTGGAAGGAGCTGAAGCGGGCCGCCGCCGCGCTCAAGGACGCGGGCGTGAAGATCCCGTACGGGCTGCCGCTCGGCCCCGAGGAAGCACCGGCCGAGACCATGATGTGGATGCTCAGCGCGGGCGGCGGCTACACGGACACCGTCGGCACCTACACCATCGACTCCGCCGAGAACGTCCGCGCCTTCACCTGGCTCCGCGACGAACTCGTCGGCGAGGGCCTCACCAACCCCGGCCCCGGCAGCACCGACAGGCAGGACCTCTTCGACGCGTTCTGCCGGGGCGAGGTCGGCATGCTCAACGGCCACCCCACGCTGATGCAGCAGGCCGACCGGAACGACGTGAAGTACGGGACGGCCGTGCTGCCCGGCGACGGCGGCCCCGCCAAGGCCACCATGGGCGTCGCGGACTGGATGATGGGCTTCAAGCAGAACGGGCACCGCGAGCAGATCGGCGCGTTCCTCGACTTCGCCTACAGCGAGAAGAACCACTACGCCTTCGCCGACCGCTACGACATGCTCCCCGTGACCACGGCCGCCCGCGAGCGGATGCGGCGCGACAAGGGCCACAAGGAGCTGTGGAGCTTCCTCGACGAGCTGGCCACCGCCGAGTTCTACCCGGCGGGCAAGGTCTCCTGGGCGCACGTCAGCGCCGAGATCAAGAAGTCGATCGGCAAGGCCGTGGAGAAGGGCGGCAGCCCCGCGAGCGTGCTCGGCGGCCTCCAGCGCAAGGCCGAGGCGGAGGAGACGGCAGCGCAGTAGGCCGCAGCCCCGGCCGGTTGTCAGTGGCCGGGGTTACGTTGGGACGCATGACGGAGGAGACCGGAGCGGGAGCGGGGGAGAGCGCGGTGCTCCACGAGGAGCGGTCCGCGTCCGGGCTGTCGGAGCGCGACAGGGCGGTGCTCGCCGTCGAGCGGCGCGGGTGGCCGGGGCCCGGCGCGAAGGAGCGGGAGATACGGGAGCGGCTCGGCCTCTCGCCGACCCGCTACTACCAGTTGCTCAACGCCCTCCTGGACGATCCCCGCGCCCTGGCCCACGACCCCGTCACGGTCAACCGGCTGCGCGCACGGCGCGAGGAGCGGCGCGCGCTGCGCTGAGAGCGGTGTGGCGCGGGTGCGGGGCCGTGCGCGTCCGCGTCGCGCATGGTCACGTGCGGGGCGTCAGCCGGTAGTGTCCCTGGCATGGTCGCCGTGCCCACACCTCGTACCGCCCCTGGCAGGGAAGCCCTCGACGCGATCCTGGCCGAGCCCGGCCGTGCCGTGGTCGCCGTGGACTTCGACGGAACGCTCGCGCCGATCGTCGCCGACCCCGAGCAGGCCCGCGCCCACCCCGGCGCCGTGCCCGCGCTGTCGCGGCTCGCGCCCCGGCTGTGCGCCGTGGCCGTGATCACGGGGCGGCCCGTGGAGGCCGCCGTGCGCTACGGCGGCTTCGAGGGCGCAGCGGGCCTCGACCACCTCACCGTGCTCGGCGCGTACGGCGCTGAGCGCTGGGACGCGGCGACGGGGACCGTGCGGCGGCCTGAACCGCCCGTCGAGATCGAGAACCTGCGCCGCGAGCTGCCCACCCTGCTGGAGGAGCTGCGGGCCCCGGAGGGCACCTGGGTGGAGGACAAGGGCCGCGCCCTCGCCGTCCACACCCGTCGCGCCGACGATCCCGCAGGCGCCTTCGCGCTGCTGCGCGAGCCGCTGGCCGCGCTGGCCGAGCGGCACGGGCTGCGTGCGGAGCCCGGACGCATGGTCATGGAGCTGCGCCCGCACGGCGTGGACAAGGGCGCGGCACTCGCCGAGTTCGTCCGCGCCGCGGGCGCCGGAGCGGTCCTGTACGCGGGCGACGACCTCGGCGATCTCGCCGCCTTCAGCGCGGTGGAGAAGCTGCGCGGCGAGGGCGTGCCGGGACTGCTGGTGTGCAGCGGCAGCGACGAGGTGACCGAACTGGCCGAGCGCGCCGACCTCACGGTGAACGGCCCCGCGGGCGTGGTCGACCTGCTGGAGCGCCTCGCGGACTCGCTGCGCTGACGCTGCGTCGCGCGGGGGCGCTGCGCTGTGCGGCGCCGTTAGCGGAGTGCGTTGAGCTGGTCCAGGAACCAGCGCTCCGGCGGGAGCGCCGTGGCCGCCGCAGCCAGCCGCTTGGTGCGCTCCGCACGCTCGTCCCGCTCCATCGTCAGCGCCTCGTGCAGCGCTTCGGCGGTGGCCGTGACGTCGTACGGGTTGACCGTGAGCGCGTCCTCGCCCAACTCCGCGAAGGCGCCCGCCTCGCGCGAGAGGACCAGCGCGCAGCCGTCGTCGGAGACGACGGGCACCTCCTTGGCGACGAGGTTCATGCCGTCCCTGATCGGATTGACCAGCGCGACGTCCGCCAGCCGGTAGGCGGCCAGCGAGCGCGCGAAGTCGTCCTTCACGTGCAGCACGACCGGGGTCCAGTCGCCCCGGCCGAACTCCGCGTTGATCCCGTCGGCGACGCGCGAGACCTCGTCGGTGTACTCGCGGTACACCTCCAGGTCCTGCCGCGAGGGGTACGCGAAGGCCACGTGCACGACGCGCTCGTGCCACTCGGGGTGGTCGGCGAGGAGGCGGCGGTAGGCGCGCAGTCCGCGCACGATGTTCTTGGACAGCTCCGTGCGGTCCACGCGGACGACCGTGCGCCGGGGCGCGCCGTCGGGCCCGGCGCCGACCTGCGTACGCAACTGCGCCATCCGCTCCGCCACGTCGTCGCGGTGTGCGCGCTCGCGCAGGAAATCGGCGTCGGCGCCGAGTCCGTGCACGCCGACGCGGGTCGTGCGGCCCTCGTACGACACCGTCAGCTCGTGGCCGTCCTCGCGCGAGGTCACCTCGGCGCCCAGCACGCGCGCACAGCAGTCCGCGAACGCCTCGGCCCACCGCCACGTCAGGAACCCGGCGCGGTCGGCGCCCAGGATGCCGCGCAGGACCCGCGCCGCGGTCTCGTCGGGCAGCAGCGCGTAGTAGTCCGGCGGGGCCCACGGGGTGTGCGAGAAGTGGCCGATGCGCAGGTCGGGGCGGCGGGCGCGGAGCAGCGCGGGGACGAGGGTGAGGTGGTAGTCCTGCACCAGCACGACGGCGCCCTCGCCCGCCTCCTCGGCGAGCGCGTCGGCGAACGCGGCGTTGTAGCGCTCGTACGAGGTCCACTGGCGCGTGAAGTCCTCGTCGAAGGACGGCTCGACGGGGGTCTGGTACAGCAGGTGGTGGACGAACCACAGCACGGAGTTGGCCACGCCGTTGTACGCGTCCCTGAACGTGTCCTCCGGGATGTCCAGCATCCGTACGGACTGGCCGCCGGTGTCCTCCGGGTCCAGCTTGCCGGTGTCGCCGGCGGCGCGCCGTGCGGCTCGGCGTGCGGCCTCGCGGTCGTCGTCGCCGAGTGCGGCGCACACCCACACGGCGTCGGTGTCCGGGCCGATGGCCGACAGCCCGGACACGAGTCCGCCGCCGCCGCGCTTGGCCTGGAGCGTGCCGTCAGGGGCGGCGCTGTAGGCGACCGGGCCGCGGTTGGACGCGACCAGGACCTGCGCGTGCGGGGGGTGCGCTGAGGGGGTGGCGGGTTCGGCGACCATGCGCGGAGCTTAGCCGCCCCGAGATCCGCCCAAACGTTCCCCCTTCGCGGGGTGGCGGAAGGAAACGGTGGGTTCCCCTTGTCGGGGGTGTTGCGCGGGACGGTTCACCGGTGAGGTGGGTGCCGTAGGGTCCCGCGCTGGTTTTTGTGCCGCGGCACGGGACGCGGGGTGCGGGGGCGCTGTGTGGGTGGGGTCGGTGCCGCGCCGGGGTGTCTCCTCGGGCGGCGACAAGTGCGGGTCTCGTTCGCGTGTCTCCGCCGTCACTCGTCGCCACCACTTGCGGGGACACCCCACCGCGTCCCCTCCCAGGTACGCGGCCGACAGCAGGTCCGATCCGATTGTGGGCACCGGCAGGGCGGGGAGTCACGCCGCGTGGAGGCGGGTGTATTCGGGGACCCTGCGCATGGGTTCCCTCTCCTCCGTGGCGATCGGTTCGTCTCGCGCCAGGAACCCCCCGTCCGCGTCGCGCTCGAACTGCGTCAGCAGCCCGCCCACCAGGTGCCCCCGCGAGAGCCGAAGCTGCGCGGTGCGGTAGATCGTCGCGGCCATGCGCCCGAGTGCCTGCCCGTCCTGGTGGCGGTGCCGCCGTATGCCCACGTCGGCCTGCCCGAGCGCGTCGAGCCCCACCGTGTGCAGCGCGTCGATCAGCAGCCCCAGCTCCACCCCGTAGCCGACGGGGAACGGCAGCCGCTCCAGCAGGGAGCGCCGCGCCGCGTACTCGCCGCCCAGGGGCTGGACGAAGCCCGCGAGCTGGGGCCAGTGGAGGTTCAGCAGGGGGCGTGCCACCAGTTCCGTGACGCGGCCCCCGCCCGCCGGGTCGGACCCGAGCGGGCGGTCGTACATCGCCTTGACCAGGTGCAGCTCGGGCTCCAGCAGCAGTGGCCCGACGATCCCGGAGACGAAGGCGGACGAGAAGTCGATGAGGTCGGCGTCGACGAAGCAGACGATGTCGCCGTCGGTCGCCAGCAGCGACCGCCACAGCACCTCGCCCTTGCCGGGCAGCGCGGGCAGCCGGGGCAGCACCTCGTCGCGGTGGACGACCTTCGCGCCCGCGGCGGCGGCGACCTCGGCCGTGCGGTCGGTGGAGCCGGAGTCCATGACGACCAGCTCGTCGACGAGGGGCGCCGCCTCGGTCATCAGCTCGCCGCGGATGACGGAGACGATCTTCGCGACCGTGGCCTCCTCGTCGAGCGCGGGCAGCACGACGCTGACGGTGCTGCCCGCGTTCCGTTTGGCCGCGAGAAGCTCGCCGATCGGGCGGCGATCGGTCGCTGACCAGGACCGATGGCTCAGCCACTGCTCTACTTCTGGCAGCACTGGACGCTCCCCATGTGATCCATCTCGCGGTTCGGACGACTATCTCAAGACTCGGGGCCTTCGGTTACAGTCTTGAACAACGCGGATGACGACCGCATGTCGGGGTCGATCTGCGTAGTGTGCACTTGCACGGTCCAGTGCGTGCACCGCAAAACTTCATACCGCTCATCCAGAGGGGCAGAGGGAAACGGCCCGTTGAAGCCCCGGCAACCCTCCAGCCGGTCTCGCGATCATGGCGAGGCTCCCGGCTTGGGAAGGTGCCAATTCCGTCTCGTGGCGAGATACGTCACGGGGAAGATGAGGAGAAAGGGCCTCGCCTCCATGGCTGTGCAAGCTGCTGAGCAGCAGGACACCGTATCCCCGCAGAACAACGCCACCGTCGATCTCGGCCCCGCCGTCGCGCTCTCCTGCCGTGAGTGCGGGGAGCGCATCCCGCTCGGCCCGGTCTTCGCGTGCGAGGCGTGTTTCGGGCCGCTGGAGATCGCTTACGACCTTCCCAGCGGCGACCCCGAGGGTCTGCGCAAGCAGATCGAGGCGGGCCCCGACAACATCTGGCGGTACGCGCCGCTGCTGCCCGTCCCCGCCGACGTGGCCTCGAAGCCCAGCATCAATCCGGGCTTCACCAAGCTGGTCAAGGCCGACAACCTGGCCCGTGAGCTGGGCATCACCGGGTCCCTCCACATCAAGGACGACTCCGGCAACCCGACGCACTCCTTCAAGGACCGCGTCGTCGCCATCGCCGTGGAGGCGGCCCGCGCCTTCGGCTTCACCACGCTGTCGTGCTCGTCGACGGGCAACCTGGCCGGTGCCGTCGGCGCCGCCGCGGCCCGCGCGGGCTTCCGCTCCTGCGTGTTCATCCCGCACGACCTGGAGCAGGGCAAGGTCGTGATGGCCGCCGTCTACGGCGGCGACCTGGTCGGCATCGAGGGCAACTACGACGACGTCAACCGCTTCTGCTCCGAGCTGATCGGCGACCCGCTGGGCGAGGGCTGGGGGTTCGTCAACGTCAACCTGCGCCCGTACTACGGCGAGGGCTCGAAGACGCTCGCGTACGAGATCTGCGAGCAGCTCGGCTGGGAGCTGCCGGACCAGATCGTGATCCCGATCGCCTCGGGCTCGCAGCTCACGAAGATCGACAAGGGTCTGAAGGAGCTGATCAGGATCGGGCTCGTCGAGGACAAGCCCTACAAGATCTTCGGCGCCCAGGCCGAGGGCTGCTCGCCCGTCTCCCGCGCATTCAAGGACGGGCACGACGTCGTGCGCCCGGTGCGCCCGGACACGATCGCCAAGTCGCTGGCCATCGGCAACCCGGCCGACGGGCCCTATGTCCTGGACATCGCACGCCGTACGGGCGGCGCGGTGGAGGATGTGAACGACGAGCAGGTCGTCGACGCGATCAAGCTGCTGGCGCGCACGGAGGGCATCTTCGCCGAGACCGCGGGCGGCGTGACCGTCGGCGTGACCAAGAAGCTGATCGAGGAAGGGCAGCTCGACCCCTCCCTCACCACCGTCGTCCTCAACACGGGCGACGGACTCAAGACCCTGGACGCGGTCGCCCCGACCACCGGTCCTTCCGCCATCATCCGTCCGAACCTGGACTCCTTCCGAGAGGCTGGCCTCGCATCATGAGCGTGAATGTCCGTATCCCCACCATCCTCCGTACGTACACCGGTGGCCAGGCCGAAGTGAGCGCCGAGGGCGCCACGCTGTCCGAGGTGCTGACGGACCTGGAGAAGAACCACGCGGGCATCGGCGCGCGCGTTCTCGACGACGAGGGCAAGCTGCGCCGCTTCGTCAACGTGTACGTGAACGACGACGACGTCCGCTTCGAGCAGGGCCTGGAGACGCCGACGCCGGACGGCGCGGGTGTCTCCATCATCCCGGCCGTCGCGGGCGGCTGCTGAGTCCCGACGGGGTCCGGCGGGGGCCCGGCAGGGTCCGCTTCCCCCGGCCTCCATGATTCTTCGATGGGTCTTCGTTGAATCTTCACTGATGACGGGCCCGAAGCGTCCGTGAACGGTCAACGCATCGAATATTGTCGAATCGCTCCCTCCTGATCCGACCGGAGGGAGCGATTCCGCATTCCGGGCCGCGATAGGGTGGCGTCACTTCCCTCCCCCGTGCGCGCCCAGCGCATATGAGAACGCGACAAGTTGTGCCCCAAAACGAGGCCGCAATTGTCGTGTTGGTGGCCTATGCCCGGCCCGACTTGCCCTGATTTCAAGGGACTTCAGCGTTTATTCCCGATCGGCCGTACCCAGAATTCTCGTCCGATTGACCTGTTGCAGAGGGCGTCCGTGCAGATACATTCAGCCGCGGTCGACGCGTTCCGGCGCACGCTTCCGCTTAGGCAGAAGTGAGGTCTGACCCGGGTTCGTGAAGTGCGGGCTCGTGCAAGGGCCAGTAATAGGGGAGTTAGGAATGGCTCAGGGCACCGTCAAGTGGTTCAACGCGGAGAAGGGGTACGGCTTCATCGCGGTCGACGGTGGTGCGGACGTGTTCGTCCACTACAGCGCGATCCAGATGGACGGCTACCGCACTCTCGACGAAGGGCAGCGGGTCGAGTTCGAGATCTCGCAGGGTCAGAAGGGGCCGCAGGCGGACATGGTCCGCGTGACCGGCTGAGCGCCGACCAGACTGCGCAGAGCGTGGAGGGGCCGCATCTTCGGATGCGGCCCCTCATGTCTGTCCGGGGGCCGTTTTCGTCCGGGGCCCGGCTCATGGGGGCCCGGCTCATGGGGGCCCGGACCGGCCGACCGGTCCGGAGTCGTACCGTCGGATACGGAGCGCGTGCGGATCCGGCGAGGTGTGCGGATCCGGTGGGGCGCGCGGACTCGTGCCGGAGGGCTGTTCACGTCCGCGCGCACAGCCGCGCACGTCCGCGCGCGTATACACGCGCCCCGCCGAGCACCCCGCGCCGGGCCTTCGAACCGCCGCAGCCGCTTGCACTCGCGGGGGTCGAGTGCTAATCATTGGCGTTAGCACTCTACGAGTGAGAGTGACAACGAAGGACCGGGTCGGTGAGGCCCGCAGCCGGGTGGGTGCAAGGAACCGCCCGGGTTGCAGGCCGTCCGTCGCGGGCGCCAGCGCGGTCCGGATCATCCGTACCCTGGCTTCGCCGGGGGGACCCCCAGTCCGGGAGGACCACTTCACATGGCCAAGATCATCGCGTTCGACGAGGAGGCGCGGCGCGGCCTTGAGCGCGGTATGAACCAGCTCGCCGATGCCGTCAAGGTCACCCTCGGGCCCAAGGGCCGCAACGTCGTGCTGGAGAAGAAGTGGGGCGCCCCCACGATCACCAACGACGGTGTCTCCATCGCCAAGGAGATCGAGCTCGAGGACTCCTACGAGAAGATCGGCGCCGAGCTGGTCAAGGAGGTCGCGAAGAAGACGGACGACGTCGCCGGTGACGGCACGACGACCGCGACCGTCCTCGCCCAGGCGCTCGTCAAGGAGGGCCTGCGCAACGTGGCCGCGGGTGCCAACCCGATGGCGCTGAAGCGCGGCATCGAGAAGGCCACCGAGGCCGTCTCCGGCGCGCTGCTGGAGCAGGCCAAGGACGTGGAGACCAAGGAGCAGATCGCCTCCACCGCCTCCATCTCCGCCGCCGACGCCCAGATCGGCGAGCTCATCGCCGAGGCGATGGACAAGGTCGGCAAGGAAGGCGTCATCACCGTCGAGGAGTCGCAGACCTTCGGTCTGGAGCTTGAGCTCACCGAGGGCATGCGCTTCGACAAGGGCTACATCTCCGCCTACTTCGCCACCGACATGGAGCGGATGGAGGCCGAGCTGGAGGACCCGTACATCCTCATCGTCAACTCCAAGATCAGCAACGTGAAGGACCTCCTTCCGCTGCTGGAGAAGGTCATGCAGTCGGGCAAGCCGCTGCTGATCATCGCGGAGGACGTCGAGGGCGAGGCTCTCTCCACGCTGGTCGTCAACAAGATCCGCGGCACCTTCAAGTCCGTCGCCGTCAAGGCCCCGGGCTTCGGCGACCGCCGCAAGGCCATGCTCGGCGACATCGCCATCCTCACCGGCGGTCAGGTCATCTCCGAGGAGGTCGGCCTCAAGCTGGAGAACGCCGGTCTGGAGCTGCTCGGCCGCGCCCGCAAGGTCGTCATCACCAAGGACGAGACCACCATCGTCGACGGTGCCGGTGACAGCGAGCAGGTCCAGGGCCGCGTCAACCAGATCCGCGCCGAGATCGACAACAGCGACTCGGACTACGACCGCGAGAAGCTCCAGGAGCGTCTGGCGAAGCTGGCCGGCGGCGTGGCCGTCATCAAGGCCGGTGCCGCCACCGAGGTCGAGCTGAAGGAGCGCAAGCACCGCATCGAGGACGCGGTGCGCAACGCCAAGGCCGCCGTCGAGGAGGGCATCGTCGCCGGTGGTGGCGTGGCTCTGCTCCAGGCGTCCAGCGTCTTCGAGAAGCTGGAGCTGGAGGGCGACGAGGCCACCGGTGCCGCCGCCGTCAAGCTGGCCCTGGAGGCCCCGCTCAAGCAGATCGCGGTCAACGCCGGTCTCGAGGGTGGCGTCATCGTCGAGAAGGTCCGCAACCTCACCCCGGGCAACGGCCTCAACGCCGCCACCGGCGAGTACGTGGACATGATCGCCGAGGGCATCATCGACCCGGCCAAGGTGACGCGCTCCGCGCTCCAGAACGCCGCCTCCATCGCGGCGCTCTTCCTCACCACCGAGGCCGTCATCGCCGACAAGCCGGAGAAGGCCGGGGCCGGCGCCGCCGACCCGACCGGTGGCATGGGCGGTGGCATGGACTTCTGATCCACCGGAGTTTCCCGGCGGATCGGCGGCTCCACGCCGTACGGATCGGACCGAGGGCGGCATCCCCTGCACGGGGGTGCCGCCCTCGGCGCGTGTCAGGGGCGGTTCCCGGAGTCGGTTCTCCGGGGGCGGGTGGTGGAGGGGGGTGTGCCGCAGGAGGCGTACGGATTCTCATACGGGGGTCGCGCGCGTGAGCACGTACGGGGGGCGTACGGAGGGGGCCGGGCACGGGCGCGCGGTGCGCGGCGGGTGCTTCGGCCGCCGTCGCGCCCACGGCGGTTTAGCCCGCCGCAGCGGGGCTAACCGGACCGGGCAGGTTTCCACGAGCCGCACGAGCTACGAGAGACGAAAGCCCGGGGTGGGACACATGACCGCAGTCGTGATCGTGATCCTGGTACTGGTGGTGGTCGCCCTCGCCGCCGGTGCCCTCTATATGAGCCGCGCGAAAGGCGGCGGCAAGGGCGGTCTGAAACGGCGCTTCGGCCCCGAGTACGAGCGGGTCCTCGCGCGGCACAACGGTGACGTCAAGGCGGCGGAACACGAACTGGACGAGCGCGTCAGGCGGTACGGGCGCCTGCGGCTCCAGCCGCTGACCCCCGAGGTGCGGGAGCAGTACCTGATCCGCTGGGCCGGAGCCCAGGAGCGGTTCGTCGACTCACCGAACGAGGCCATCGCCGAGGCCGACCAGTTGCTGGCCGGGCTCGCCCAGGAGCGCGGCTTCCCGGGCGTCGACCGGCCCGACGAGCACATGGACGCGCTGTCCGTGCACCATGCCCACCACATCCACGGCTACCGCATGGTGCACGCCGCCGCGCACGGCCGCGCCGGTACGGAGGGGATGCGCGAGGCGATGCTGGAGGCGCGGGCGCTGTTCGACGCGCTGGCCGAGGACCGTCCCGCGACGGCGGGCAAGGGCCGCCGCCCGGTGACCACGGGTCCCGGTACGGCGGGTTCCGGCGCGCCCGGTGACGCCACGCCCGGCGGGACCGCCACGCCCGGCACCCCGGCCCCCGGCTCCACAGCACCCGGCGCCGCGCCGCCCGGGGCCCCCGGGAGCCCAGGGGCCCATGACGGGCGCGCCCACGCGAACGACGGACGTACGCACTCGCGCTGGCCCATCGGCGGAAACCGCCGCCACCGGACGAGGGGAAGTGAGACGCCGTGAGCAGGGACATGGACGACCACGAGAACCGTCCCGGCGCGGCCCCGCCGCCCACCACACCGCCGCCGACCGCACCCCCGGCCAGCACGCCGCCGGGCACCACGGCACCGCCCGTGACCCCGCCGCCCGTGCCGCCGACGGGCCCGCCGCCCGGCGCTCCCCCCACGGGGGCGCGTGCCGAGACGGCCGCGGCTCCCCGGCGCAGCGGCGGCGGCAGCGCTGATCCGGGCCCGCCGAGGAGCGCCGGCACGCCCGTGACCTCGGCGGCGGAGCGGGGCGGCGCCGACAGGCCCGGCGCCGACGAACCGCCCCTGGACCCGCGCGAGTCCACGCACCCCCACGCGGGCCCGCTGGTGCCCGGCACCGAACGCGACCGCCTGGCCGAGCGACTCCAGCACGCCGTCACGGGGTTCGTGGACGGGCCGCGCCGGTCCGTCGAGGAGGCGGACGCCGTCTTCGACGAACTGAGCCGCCACATCACCGACGCGCTCGTCGAGCGCCAGCGCGCCCTGCGCGAACCCTGGCGCGGCGCGGCGGCCAAGCCGGACGGCGACGACCACTACGGCGGCCGGCCCAGCGAGGCCGTGTCGAGCCCTGCTGGCCCGGCCGGCACGGCCGAGACCGAGGAACTCCGGCTGGCACTGCGCCAGTACCGGGAGGCGATGGACCGGCTGCTGAGGATGTGACGCGCGACGCGCGATGCGTCCAGCGACACGAGGGGCCCGGCCGCGCGGGCGTTTTCCGGCGGCCGGGCCCCTCACGGCTGGGCGGCGGGGGGACGCGACCTGTCCGGTAGTGGCGTTGCCCGCACTCGTCACCCTCCGTAAAGTAATCCATGACGTGGCGTGATCGCCAAGGGAGTGGGGTGGGGTTCGAATGGCACGAGTGTGGGAGGCCGATCCGGCCGCGTTGTTCACACGCAGGCTGGGGAAGACCGCCGAGGAACTGGGGAACACGGAGGACGAGACCGGTTGCCCCGACATCTGGGAGCTGGACAACGGCGACATCGCGGTGATCGGCCGGGACCTCACGGTGGAGTACGCGGACCGGCTTCCGCCGGACGCCAGGATCTCGCGGGGAGAGCGGCTGGTCGTCATCCCGGGCAACACGCTCCGTGCGGCGAAGCCGGACATCGCCGATGTCTGACCGTACGCCGCTCTCCTCCGGCCTCGACCTCACCCTCGACCGCGATCTCGGCGAGCGGCTCGGACTTGACGCCTACAGGAGCGACTTCCAGCGGTACAAGGAGGCGATCACAGGCCGGGCGGGCTGGAAGTTCGAGCGGCGGCAGCACTTCCAGGAGTTGAACTCGCCCAGTTGGGAGGCGTTCCGCCGCGGCGACTACGACGAGGCGCTGCGGCTCGCCGTGCAGCGGGGAGAACACTGGCGCGAGGTGGCGCGCGAGGACGAGGAAAGGGACTCCGCCTTCCACCGCGTCCGTGTGGTGGAGGAGCCGTTGACGCCCTACCTGTGGTGGGAGCTGCACTCCCTGCGGGTCCAGGCCGAGAGCGGGATGCCGGTCCGGGTCGTCGGCGCCGGGGCACTGGAGCGCTGGGAGGGCCGGGGCATGCTGCCGGAGGTCGTCACGCTGGGCGGTGACGTGCTCTACGAGGTGGTCTACACCGACGCGGGACTGCTCGACGGCTGCGTCAGGTTCACCGGTCCGGAACTCGTCGGGCGCTGGGAGAGGTTCATCGAACACCTCTACGCGGACGGCGAGGACGCCATGTCCTACACCGACCGCTGTCTCGGCCGTCGGCCCCCCGCTTCCCGGACGACGGAGGGGTAGGGATCAGCGGCGAACGCGAAGGCGAAGGTGGGGAGAACAGGGAGGGCGAGGGGGACGGGCCCGTGAGCGGGACGCGTTCCGACCTGTCGGGCTCCTCCCGTGATGTGGTGCAGGCGGGCCAGGTGAGCGGCGGCGTCCACTTCCACGCACCCGCCCCTGCCCCCGCCGATGGCGACGAACCGAAGCGCGACCGGCCTCCGAGGCCACGTCAGCTTCCCGGCGACGTACGGAACTTCGTCAATCGTACGCAGGAACTCCGCCGTCTGAACGAGGCGTTCTCCGGCGAGGGCGAGCCGTTCGTGGCGCCCGTCTGCGTGATCGTCGGCACCGCGGGCGCGGGCAAGACCTCGCTCGCGCTGCGCTGGGCGCACCAGATACGGGACCACTTCCCCGACGGGCACCTTTACGTCAACCTGCGCGGCTACGACCCGGGGGAGCCGGTCACCGCGGAGGAACTGCTGCCGCGGTTCCTGAGCGCGTTGGGGGTCGCCCCCGCGGAGGTTCCGGCCGATCCGGCGGACGCGTCCGCGCTGTACCGCTCGCTGCTGGCGGACCGCAGGATGCTGATCTTCCTGGACAACGCGGCCACCGTCGCCCAGGTCCGCCCGCTGCTGCCAGGGACAGCGCGCTGTCTGACCGTGGTGACCAGCAGGGGACGGCTGTCCGGACTCGCCGTGCGGGACGGCGCGTACCGGCTGACCCTGGGCACCCTGGACGAGGAAGAAGCCGTCGTGCTGCTGCGTGCGGTGACCTCCGGGTACCGGCCGGTCCCGGACGACGTCGACAAGCTCGTCGAGCTGTCCCGGCTGTGTGCGCGGTTGCCGCTCGCACTGCGTATCGCGGCGGAACGCGCCGCAGGGCATCCCCACATGCGACTGGACGATCTGATCGCCGATCTGCGCGACGAATCGGCGCTGTGGGACGCGCTCAGCACGGGGGACGAGGAGGAGGCCGAGGCCGTGCGCGCGGTGTTCACGTGGTCCTATCGAGCGCTGTCCCCGGATGCCGCACGGCTGTTCCGGCTGCTCGGGCTGCATCCGGGGCCCGAGTTCGGGATCGGCGCCGTCGCGGCGCTGGCGGGCGTCAGGGAGCGTGGGGCACGGCAGTTGCTGGACGTGCTGGCGGGGGCTCATCTGCTGGAGCAGACGGCACCCGACCGGTTCGCGTTCCACGATCTGCTGCGTGCCTACGCGGGGGAGTGCGCCCAGGGGGAAGAGGCCGCCGAGGAGCGCTCCGCCGCGCTGCGGAGGCTGCTGGACTGGTACGTGCGGACGGCCGACGCCGCGCAGAGCTGGATCAGACCCGCGGAGGCACACCTGGACCTGGGGGAGCCCGAGGCCCAGGTGTCACCGGCGGCCTTCACGGACTACGACCAGGCCGTGGACTGGGCCGAGCGGGAACACCCCAACTTCCTCCCGCTGGCCCGCGCGGCCGAGCGCGCCGGTCTCGACCGGTACGCCTGGCAGTTGGCCGTCGTGCTGTGGAACGCCAAGGCACCGTCCTCCCTCACGACGGACTGGCTGCCGATGGGCCGGATCGGGCTGGCCGCTGCCCGGCGGCTGGGCGACCGGCCCGCGCAGGCCCTCCTCCTGGAGGACCTCGGGTTCGCCCACACCAAGCTCAACCGGCTGGCGGAGGCGCTCGACTGCCACGGAGACGCCCTGCTCATCCGCCGCGACACGGGCGACAGGGAGGGTGAGGCCGCCTCGCTCAACGCGCTCGGGCTGGTGCACCTGCGAGGGCGGGAGCTGGCCCCGGCGGCGGAGCGACTGGAGCAGGCGGCGGCCCTCTTCACGGAACTGGGCGAGGGCCACTGGCAGACCGTCGCCGTCGCGAACCTCGCCCTCGTGCACTTCCGGGCCGGGCGGCTGGCCGAGGCGGACGAGGCGATCCACCGGGCGCTGACGGTCCACCGGGACGAAGGCGCCGCCCGGAGCGTCGGCAACGCGCTGTGGATCCTGAGCGGGATCCACCTCGACCGCGTCGAGCCGCGGCAGGCGCTGGACGCTGCGGAGGAAGCGGTGGCGCTGGCCCTGGACCTGCGCAGCAACGTGATGGAGGCGTGCTGGCTGCTGGCGCTCGGCGACGCGCAAGAAGCGCTCGGCCGCTCCGGCGACGCGCTCGTCTCCTACCACCGCTCCGCCTCGCTCCACCGGCGCCTCGGGGACCACAGCCGGGAGGCGCTCGCCTGGCAGGGGGCCGGGGCGACCTACCACCGGATCGGCCGGGTTACGGAGTCCGTCGCGTTCCACCGTCGCGCCGTGGCGGCCCACCGCGCACTCGGTGACGCGTGGAACGAGGCCGCGGCTCTCGACGGGCTGGCCCGGGCTCTGGAGATCCAGGACCCGGGCCAGGCGCGTCGGTCCTGGGCGGAGGCGCTGCGGCTCCTCGGCCGCTACGACGATCCGCGTACGGTGCGGATGCGTGCGGAGATCGACCACCGTCTCGCGACGGTCCCGGACCCGGAACCCGATCCGGCCCCGGACCCGGGCTCCGGCGACTGACCTCGCGCGCTGTCCGGCGTGCTGAGCCGGGCCCTCATGCGGGCCGATGGTGCGGGTGCGGGTGCGGGTGCGTTGGGGGCGGGGGTGGTCAGTGCTGGGCTTCCGTCAGGTCGATGTCGAGGGGGAACGGGGTCGTCAGTTTCAGTTGGTCGTGGTGGATGCTCACCGGCGCGTAGGTGCGGGTGGCGGGCTCCAGCTCGAAGACGTAGACGATCGCGCGGCCACCGTCGTTCTCGACGCGCCAGAAGTGGGGGATGCCCGCTGCGGCGTACTTACGCGGCTTGGCCTCGCGGTCGCGGGCGACGGAGTCGGGGGAGACGACCTCGGCGGCGAGGAGCACGTCCTCGGGGTGGTACGTGGTCTGTTCCGGGCCCGTGACGGCGTCCGCCCGTAGCAGCATGATGTCCGGCTCGGGGCGGTCGCCGCGGCCGAGCGTCACCGTCATCTCGCGCCTGACCTTGACTTCCGGCGGCGCACAACGTCGAAGGTGCATCACCAGCACATCGATCATGAGCGTGTGGAAGTTTGTCTGCGGACTCACGAAAACGAGGCTCCCGTCGATCAGCTCCGTGTGCGGAGGCAGATTCGGCAGCCGGTCCAGGTCGTCGGCCGTGTATCCGCCCTGGGGAGGGCGCGGCCATTCGTACTCGGGCTCGACACTCATCACTGCTGCTCCCATGAGCCGTATCGTCGCCGACGGACTCAGCGTACTCGGCCGGATTCCCCGCCTGTCCTCCGAACGGGTGAGGGGCGGGTCCGGAAGGCGGGCCTCGTCAGGCGTTGGCGTTCGCGTTTGCCGGGGCCGGGGTCTTCGACGGCGCGGGCTCCGTCGGATTGTCGGCGGGGGCGGGCTCGGGCTCAGGGGCGGGGGCGGTGTTGAGGTCGGTCAGCATCTGCTTGCTGAAGCCGAAGAAGTAGGTGGCGGTGAAGCCGACCGCGTAGCCCGCGAGCAGCCCGAGGCCGTAGATCGCGGCGATGGAGCCGAGGTCCTGGTTGCCCTTGAGGAGGGGGAACAGGGCCCAGCCCGAGGGGCCGATGGCGGTGGAGCCGACGGACGTGCCGAGCTGGTAGAAGAGGCCGACCACGCCGCCGCCGAACGCGCCGCCCACGCAGGCGGTGATGAAGGGGCGGCCGAGGGGGAGCGAGACGCCGTAGATCAGGGGCTCGCCCACGCCCAGGAATCCGGCGGGCAGCGCCGAGCGGATCGTCTTGCGGATCGACGTGTTGCGGCGCAGCCGCAGGAAGATCGCGACGGCGGCGCCGACCTGCCCCGCACCGGCCATGGCGAGGATCGGCAGCAGGATCGTGAAGCCGTCCTGCTCGATGAGGGTGGTGTGGATCGGGATGAGGGCCTGGTGCAGGCCGAGCATCACGAGGGGGAGGAAGAGCCCGCCCAGGACGAAGCCCGCGAAGGCGCCGCCGTGCTGGAGCAGCCAGTTCGCGAAGTGGCCGATGCCGGTGGAGATCTCGCCGCAGACGAACATCAGGCCGTAGAGGGTGATCAGGCCGGCGACGAGGACGGTGAGGGTGGGCGTGACGAGAACGTCGACGGCCTCCGGGACCCATCGGCGGCACCACTTCTCGACCTGTACGGCCAGCAGTGCCGCGAAGAGCGCGCCCAGCACGCCGCCCTGCCCTGGGGCGAGCTTCTGGCCGAAGGCGGAGATGTCGGCGACCCCGGCGTAGACGATGATCCCCGCGACGGCGCCGCCCAGCACCGGCGTGCCGCCGAACTCCTTGGCCGTGTTGAACCCGACGAAGACCGCGATCAGCGACATGAAGCCGGACGCGATGGCGCCCAGCGCCGGGACCAGGCCCGGGGCCCAGCCGAGGTTGGTGAGCAGGCCGTTGATGCCCGCGACGATGCCGCAGCCGATGAGGGCAGGGATGAGCGGCACGAAGATGTTGGCGATGCGGCGCAGCATGAGCTTCACGGGGGTCGCGTTGCGCTGCTTGCGGGCCGCGCGCAGGGCCGCGCCCTCCGCCGCCAGCTCCTCGGCTGTCTTGGGGCCGGTGCTCCGGTCGGGGGCCGTGTCCTTCGCGGGGTCCGTGCTGGGCGCGTCGGGCACGTCGGGCGCGTCGGACGTGTCGCTCGCCTCCGCCACCAGTGCCTCGAACTCCGGGGTGACGCGGGCTACCTTCCCGGGCCCGAGCACGATCTGGTACGTGTCGTCCTCGACGACGCCCATCACGTCGGGCAGTGCCTTCAGTGCCTCGTCCTCGACCAGGGAGCGGTCCGCGAGGCCCAGGCGCATCCGGGTCATGCAGTGGGTGACGGAGGTGACGTTCCGGGGCCCGCCCACGAGGGGCAGGATCGCCTCGGCGATCTGACGGTTCTGGTGCGTGCTGGTGCTCATGTGGTGCAGTCGCTCTTCTTTGAGGTGCAGGGGTGCGAAAGGGCGGGGGCGGGGTGGGTCGTGGGTGGCTCAGGTGTGGGCCGACTTGAGCGCGGCGCGCAGATGTCCGCCCGACGTGTCGAGAAGGCGCGCGGCCGTGGGCCCGTCCACCTCGCCGAGCACGATGAGGATGGCGTTCTTGACCTCGCCGTCGGCCTCGGTGAGCGCGGACTCGATCGTCGCGTCGTCGGCGCCGGTCGCGAGGGAGACGATGCGGCGCGAGCGGGCGCGCAGCTTCTCGTTGGACGCGCGGACGTCGACCATCAGGTTCCCGTAGGTCTTGCCCAGGCGGATCATGGTGATGGTCGAGAGCATGTTGAGGACGAGCTTCTGCGCCGTACCGGCCTTCAGCCGGGTCGAGCCCGTGAGCAGTTCGGGGCCGACGACGACCTCGATGCCGTGCTCGGCCGCCGCCGCGAGCGCGGAGCCGGCGTTGCAGGACAGGCCGATGGTGAGCGCGCCGTGCGCGGCACGCGCGTGCTCGACGGCGCCGACGGCGTACGGGGTGCGGCCCGAGGCCGAGATGCCGACGACGGTGTCGTCGCTGGTCAGGCCCATGCCGTCCAGGTCGGAAGCGGCCAGCTCCTTGCTGTCCTCGGCGCCCTCGACCGCCGTGACCATGGCGGAGGGGCCGCCCGCGATGAGGCCGACGACCTCGTCCGGGTCGGTGTTGAAGGTGGGCGGGCACTCGCTCGCGTCGAGTACGCCGAGGCGCCCGGCCGTGCCCGCGCCCGCGTAGATGAGCCGTCCGCCACGGGCCATGCGCGCGGCGGTGGCGTCGATGGCCTCGGCGATACGGGGGAGCTGCGCGGCGACGGCACCGGGCACGGTGGTGTCCTCGCCGTTCATGATGCGGGCGATCTCAAGGGTGGGGAGCTGGTCGATCTCGGCCAGCTCGCTGCGGAACGCCTCGGTGGTCAGCGTCTCCAACTGCGCGCGCAGGGCGCTGTACGTGGCGTCGGTGGGGGAGGAGGTCATGAAGGGTGCGGCTCTTTCTCGTGTCTTCTCGCGGGCGCGCCTTCGTCCCCGTATGCGCGTCGTCTCGTCGGTGTGCGGTGTGCGGTGTGCGGCTTGCGGCTCAGCGGGTGGGGCGGGGCGTGTGGCGGTGGGCGAGCGCTTCGTAGGAGGCGGAGAGCGCGGGCGCCGCCGTCTCGTACGTGCGCTGCGCGACCCCGATGAACAGGCAGTCCACCACGAGAAGCTGGCTCGTACGGCTCGACATGGCCGCCGGCCGCAGCTCGCTCTCCCGCGCCGTCGAGGTGGTCAGCACATGGTCCGCGTACTGCGCGACCTCCCCGTCGGGGCGCCCCGTGATGGCGATCGTCGTGGCGCCGTGGTCGAAGGCGACGCGCAGCGGTTCGATGACGTCGACGGTGCGGCCCGAGTGGGTGATGGCGAGCGCCACGTCGCCCGCGCGCAATTGGACCGCGTTGGTGACGGCGAGGTGCGGATCGGCGTGCGCGTGCGCGACGAAGCCGATGCGCAGCAGCTTCTGGGCGAGGTCCTGGCTCACGAGACCGGAGGCGCCGACGCCGTAGACGTCGATGCGACGCGCCGCTGCCAGCGCGGTGACGGCCGCCTCGACCTGCGCGGTGTCCAGCGCCGCCGCGGTGTCGGCGAGGGTCTGCTGCTCGTCGTGCGCGAGCTTGGCGACGACGTCGGCTATCGGATCGTCGACGGCGATGTCCGCCGTGACGGACGGCGCGGCCCCGGACTCCTGCTGCGCCGCGAGCCCCGCCAGCGCGAGGCGCAGATCGCGGTAGCCGGGGTAGCCGAGCAGCCGCGAGGTGCGGACGACGGTCGCCTCGCTGGTGCCCGTGCGCTCGGCGAGCCCTGTCACCGTGAGCTGGGCGCAGCCCGCCGGGTCACCGGCGACGGCCTCGGCGACGCGCTGCATCGAGCGGGTCATCGACGGCGCCATGGTGCGCACCTTCGCCGCGAGCGCGGCGGGGCCCGGTGGTCCGGGACGTATGCCGGAGGGGGCGGGGTCCGCCGCACCGCTGGCGAAAGTTTCCTTCAGTTTTGTCGTCACAGGTGGAAGATATTTTCGGCACGCGGCGCAGTCAAGGGTCCGGGGCACGTCGGCGGTGTGCCGGTTCGCCGGGACGCGGGCGCGCCGTGTCTGGTGCAATGGAGACATGGATCAGCTTGAGCAGGCACTTCACGCGGCGCGGGCGCTCGTGCTCGCCGATCTTGAGGCGAGCGAGGTCGCGCAGCCTGACGTGGTCTCGCTCGTCGAGGAGTCGATCACCCATCGCCGGTGGTGGGTCCAGCAGTGGCCCGAGGGCGTCGCCTTCGTGGGCGGCCTGGTCGCGCAGGACGTGCAGGACGCGCTCCTGGACCGTTACGGCCGCTGGCCGCTGTGCCCCGTGTGCGTGGGGACGGACCCGCACGCGCTGGACGTCGAACCGGAGTTGGGGGAGGACCCGCACTGGGTCTGCGTGAAGACGACGACCTCGGTCGCGCGGGTGGGGGCGCTGGGGCGGAAGCTGTGACGGTGACCCGTGCGGTGACGGTGACCCGTGCGGTGAGGGGGGTCCGTTGACGGTCTACATCGACCCGCCGGACTGGCCGGGGCACGGCCGCATGTGGTCCCACCTCGTCAGCGACATCTCCTACGACGAACTGCACACCTTCGCCGCGTCCATCGGCTGCCCGCGCCGCGCCTTCGACGGCGACCACTACGACGTCCCGAGCACGCGGTACGCCGACGCCGTGCGGGCCGGTGCGCGTGAAGTGGGCAGCAAGGAACTGCTGCGGCGCCTCACGGAGGCGGGGCTGCGGCGGCGCAAGCGTCGGGGCCCGTGACGCGGGGACGCCACGGGCAGACACCCCGCGCACGGGGGCGCGTCCCCTTTCCGGTGCGCGGCTTTCTAGGGCGCCCGATGAAGAACGGGAGCCATGATGATGGCGATCCACGCGACCATTACCGAGATCGAGAGCAAAACGCCTGCGGCGGTTCCGAATCCCGAGCCCGAATTCGCGTCTGATCGTAAAGTCCTGTACGCGTCTCTTTCGGCAGGACGACGCACACGAGAATTCTCGGGTTCCGGTGAGTGTGTGGGGGACATCGGTTCACTTCCTTGGGTTGGTGATCCGAGAGGGATACGGCTGCCGTCCGGCCCGGACGCAGACCACGCAGACCACGCACAGGACGGCGCAGGGCCGGTCCTGAGGGTGCTCCCGGTAGAGCTGGGCGTTCACTGCCCGCCCTAACGCGTCGACACGGGCCGCGAGTTCGGCGAATACGGAGACGTTGGGTTCTTCCACGGCACGCGCTACGTCTGGGACGGGGGTACGGCGTTCAGCACCGCGGTCAACTTGCGGGCGGAGTTGGCGTTACGGCGCGAGCCGTAACGTCGGGAGTTAGTCAATGGCCAAGGATCAGGAAGTCGTTGGCGCCCCCACAATGGCGGTGCTCTTCGGGCGACGTGTGTCGCGCTTGCGGCAGCGTGCTGGGCTCACGCAGGAGGAGTTGGCTGCGAAGATTTTTGTGGTGCGCACACGAATTTCTCAGATCGAGGGGGCGACAGGAGCCCGGCCCACACTCGATCTCGCGAGGAAGCTCGATGATGTGCTCGATGCTGATGGGCTACTCGTTGACCTTTGGCCATATGTCCGGCGGGAGTCGTTCCCGGACTGGTCGCAGCGCTTCATAGGTCTTTCCGCCAAGGCGTTGGAGATCCGGCAGTACGCGGCGCATGTCGTGCCCGGTCTGCTCCAGACTCCCGAATACGCCCGAGCGCTCCTTCGCGTAGGACGTACTCTGCGAAGTCAGCAGCAGCTCGACGAGAGGCTCGCGGCTCGTCTCGACAGGCAGGCTCGGCCGCGGGGGCCGGATGCGCCGGAGATGTGGGTGGTGCTGGATGAGTCGGTGCTGCGGCGTGAGGTCGGGGGCAGCGGCACCATGCGCGCGCAGATCCTCCGGCTGCTCCGTGACGGTGAGGCGGGGCAGAAGCTGACGATCCAGGTTCTGCCGTTCAGCTCAGGGGAACACTCCGCGCTCGGCGGTTCGCTCACTTTGCTCCGCATGCCGGACGGATCTCGTGTGGCATACACGGAGGGCGCGGATTCGGGTCAACTTGTGGAGGAGGCCGAGGAGGTGGAGGGTTCTGCCGCGACCTACGACCGGCTGCGAGCCTTGGCGCTCCCCTCGGCTGGGTCGGCCGACTTGCTCAGACGTAGTGGAGGAATCCCGCCGTGCTTCGCGTGCCCCGACCCGACCTGAGCGCCGCCATCTGGCGCAAGTCCAGCTACAGCAATCAGGAGGGCGGCGACTGCGTCGAGGTGGCCGACCAGTTCCCCGGCGTGGTGCCGGTGCGTGACAGCAAGCGCCCCGAGAGGGCCGTCATAGCCGTCGGCGCTGACGCCTGGAGCGCGTTCGTCGCGTCCCTCTGAGGCAGCCGGGGCCAGAGGCGCGTGCCCCTGGCCCCGCCCATAGTGCCGTCAGCGGGGTGCGTCGGCCGGGGAGAGGGACTGGGCGTCGGCGTCCGGGGTGTGGGAGGCGACGACGCGGGACGGGGAATGGGGCGCCGAACCGCCCGCGCCCTTACCCGTACCCGTGAGCGCGCCCGCCTCGCGGGTGCCCCGCGTGCGGTGGACGCGGGACGCCACCGCCGTCGCCACGACGCCCGCGGCGGCCAGCGCGGCGCCGACCCACGCGACGGCCGGGTAGCCCCAGCCCGCGCTGATGACCAGCCCGCCGAGCCAGGGCCCGAGCGTGTTGCCGATGTTGAAGGACGCCGTGGTCGTCGCACCGGCCAGCGTCGGGGCCGCGTCGGCGACGTTGAACATGCGCGCGTTCAGCGCCGGGGCCGTCGTGAAGGCCGTCACCCCGAGCAGCAGGGCCAGCGCGATCGCGGCCACCGCGCTGTGCGCGAGGAGGGCGAGCAGCGCCAGGACCGCCGTCGACGCCGCGATGCCCCCGTACATCGTGCCGAACAGGTGCGCGTCGGCGATGCGCCCGCCGATCGCGGTGCCGATCAGGCCGCCGAGCCCGAACAGCCCCAGCACGGTGGGCACCCAGCTCTCGTCCAGCCCGGCGGCGTCGGTCAGCAGCGGGCCAAGGTAGGAGAAGAGGGCGAAGACGGCGGCGGCGTTGAGGGCGATGGTGATCAGCGCGAGCCAGACCTGCTTGTCGGCGTAGATGCGCAGTTCCCTGCGCAGTCGCGGCCGGTCGTCGCCGGTCGGCACCGCCGTACGCGGGACGAGCGCGACGACCCCGACGAGGCCGACCACCGACAGCGCGGCCACGGCCCAGAACGCGGACCGCCACCCCGCGTGCTGCCCGAGCAGCGCCCCGGCGGGCACGCCCGCGATGTTGGCGACGCTGAGGCCGCCCACCATGACCGCCATCGCACGGGCCCGCGCGTTCTCGGCGACCAGCGACACGGCGACGGCCGCGCCGACGGCCCAGAAGCCCGCGCAGGCGAGGGCGCTGATGACGCGGGACGCGAAGAGGACCTCGTAGGTGGGAGCCAGCGCGCCCGCGACCTGGCCGAGCCCGAAGACCGCGAGCAGCGCGATCAGCGTCGTGCGGCGCGGCAGCCGCAGCGTGGCGGCGGCGAGCACGGGCGCGCCCACGACCATCCCGACCGCGAACGCGGAGATCAGCATCCCGGCCTGCGGTATGGAGACGTCCATGTCGCGGGCGAGGGGTTGCAGGATCCCGGACAGCATGAACTCGGACGTACCCAGGGCGAATACGGACAAGCCCAGCATGTACACCGCGAGCGGCATCCGGGTGCGGTTCTTCGCCGGGTCTTTCTCGGAACGGGTGGGGGTGGTGGCGGGTGCGGGCGCGCGGGACGGCGCGTGATCGGGATCGGCAGGCATGCCTGTCACCAACCCCGCCACCAGGACGGACATTCCTCCCGGCGCCCCCTGGACGGTTCCTTCGCCGGACCTTCGCCGGGAGTTACGTCCCGTTCACGGTGCGGCCCCGTCCCCCGTCCGGGGCCGCGTCCCCCGCGTCACCGCCTTCCGGGCAGGCGGCTCCTCCCTCGCATCTCCCTCACATCCACACCCAGTTCTGGTGCGGAGAGGTGTTGCAGGGGAACGCGCGGATCCCGTCGTTGCCGCGCCGGGCGTCCTCGACGCAGCCGCCCGTCGCGACGTTCCTCAGTTTGCTGTCGCCGTTCGCGAACGTCGTCATCTCGAACTTCTGGAAGTCGCTGCCGTTGCACGGCGCCTGGCGCAGCCCCGCCGCGCTGTCGTCCAGGCACAGGCCCGACTGCATGCTGGTGAGGGTGAACAGGCTCGGCCCCACCTCGTTCACGTCCCAGTAGTGTGCGGGCAGCCCGTTGCAGGGCAGCGAGGCGAGGCCGCCCGTGTCCTGGCCGACCAGGCATTCGCTCGTGCCCACGTTCTTGAAGCTCACCTCCTGGCCCATCGGCGCGACGTCGCTGCCGCTCTGCGCCGTGGCCGAGCCGAGGCCGAGCGAACCGGCCGCCACCAGGGCCGCGGCACCCACCGCGGCAATACGCGCACGCATACGCATGAATTCTCCCCGTCATGTGAGATCGCTGCGGGGGTGCGCACGCCGAAAACCGCCGTGAGCGGCGGCCACGGCGTCGCGTCCCCGTCCGACGTGGCACAGGTGAGCGCCACGACCATGAGCCTGTCATCGCACTCGCAACGCGGACAACGGTTCCCCGATAGGGAGCGGTGGCCGATCGATAGGGATCCCTCTATCGATCTTCTATCGATCCTCTGGCGATCGGCGTCTCGACGGGGGACCTGCGGGAGGCCTACGGGCCGCCGAGGTCGCGCAGGACGGAGCGAGCGACCTCGCGGATCAGGGCGACGTCGGGGTGGTCGCGGTTCTTGGCCGACCAGGCGAGCGCCATCGTGCAGACGGGCACGTCCGCCACGTCCCGGTAGACGACGCCAGGACGGGGATAGAAGTCGCGGGCCGAGGCGGGGAGGAAGCCGATGGCCCGGCGCTGGGAGACCACGTGCAGCACGCTCTCCACGTCCACGGCCAGCGGGCCGAAGCGGACGCGCGTGCCGTCGGGACGCGGGTCCATGGCCCAGTAGTCGCGCCACACCCGCGGGGACTCCGGCGGCATGGCCACCACGGCACGCCCTGAGAGCTGGGCCAGTGTGAGGTGCTCCTCGTCGGCCAGCGGGTCGTCGGCAGGGAGGCAGACGACGCGGGCCTCCTCGGCCAGTTCCTGGGTCTGGATCCCGGGAGGCGCGGGCGGGCGCAGGAAGGCCACGTCCACATCACCGCGGGCGAGAGCCGCGTACTGGTCGACGAAGTTGAGGCTCCGCATCCCGATCTCCAGCTCAGGGCGCCGCCTGTGCAGCTCGTCGAGGATCGCGCGCGTGTGCGGCATCGCCGGTTCGGCGGTGAGCGTGCCGATGGCGAGGCGCCCGTGGACCCCGCGCGAGCGCACCGCGGCCACGTGGCGCAGCTCGGCCATGGCCTCCGTGACGGCACGGGCCTGGGGCAGCAACGCCTCCCCGGACGGGGTGAGTTCCACGGCCCGCGAGGTGCGCACGGCCAGCCGGAGTCCCAGCCGCCGCTCCAGGGAACGGATCTGCTGGCTGAACGCGGGCTGCGTCATGAACTGCCGCTCGGCGGCGCGCCCGAAGTGCAGTTCCTCGGCCAGCGTGAGGAACAGACGCAACTGGTGGATGCTTGGGTCAGAGCCCCCGGCAGGGCCGGTGGACGTGCGCCGTGCCCTCTCACCGTCCGCTGCCATGGAGCGAACTTACCGGTCAGCCCACCGCCCCGTAAGACTCCCCTCGCCTCACCCGGCCCGCCCGGCCCGCCCGGCCCGCCCGGCCCGCCCGGTCCACCGGGCTCCTCTCACGGCTCGCGCCCGAGCAGCGCCACCAGGCGGTCCTGCGGCTTCGCCGTGTCCGGGACCTCGACGGGCGGGTCGAAGATCCCCGCGCCCTGCCAACTGCCGACCTGCGGCGCGACCCGCTCGTGGACCGTCCGCGCCAGCTCGTCCGGGATGACGGTCCCGCTCACGCCGATGCCGCGCGCCAGGTCCCAGCCGTGCACGGCGAGGTCCGTGGTCATCTGCCACCCGTAGTCGGCCGCGGGGATCCGGCCGCCCGTGACGTGCACCTGCCCCTCCAGCGCGCCGTCCCTGTGGAACGCCTCCCGCGACCCCTTCGCGGCCTTCTCCCAGGCCCGTACCGGGTCGTCGCCGACCACGTCCCCGTCGAACCGGTCCCCGACCTCCTCCAGTGTCGAGCCGCCGAGCAGGTAGGGGGCCCAGAGGTGTTCGCTGACGAGGTGGTTGACCAGGTCCCTGACGGACCAGTCGGTGCAGGGCGTCCCGTCGTCCCACTGGTCGTCCCCGGCCCGGTGCACCAGCCGGTCGAACTCGTCGAGGGCCGTGTCGTAGGCGTCGATCAGCCGCATGCCTTCGTGGGTGCTTTCGCGTGTGCCTTCGGATGTTCCTTCGTCGCGTGCCATGTGTCCATGGTGCGACGGGCTCCGCTTCCCGGCAGCCCGGCAGCCCGGCAGCCCGGCAGCCCGGACGCCCTGGGCCTCGGGAGCCCGGTGCCGTCACTCGTCCGTGGCCGCCGTCAGCAGCTCCAGCTCGGTGCCCACGTTCCGCCGCGCCACGCGTTCCCAGTGCTCCTGCGCGTACGGAGTGCGGAAGAGCCGTGGCAGGCCGAGGAGTTGACGCAGCACGTCGGCGCGGCCCGCGCGGAACGCGTCGTCGGGGACGAAGGCGTACTCCTGGCGCACGGCGGCGGCGTAGCGCGCGTACTCCTCGGGCGATCCGGCCAGCACGGCCAGATCCGCGTCGCACAGCAGCTCGCCGCCCGCGTCGCCGGGCTCCGGGTCGTGCGTGACGGTGAGCCGGACGAGGCGCGCCGTCTCGGCCGTACGCGCCTCGGACACCCCCGCCTCGGGAAGGGCCAGCTCGGCCAGGCGGGCGCTGCGCTCCTCGTTCTCGCTGCGGTCGGGGCGGTACACGGCGTCGTGGAACCAGGCGGCCAGCAGGACCGCGTCTACGTCGGCGCCGGGGGAGTGCGGGGCCAGCTCGTCGACGCGGTTGAGGACGTGGAGCAGATGCTCGGTCGTGTGGTACTCCCGCTGTGGCTCGCTCCAGCGGGCGAGGAGGTTCTCGCCGTACGGGTAGGGGTCCGGGTCCTGTGCTCCGTCGCGGGCGCTGACGAGCAGCGCCGCCCAGCGGGAGAGCAGGCTGTCGTGGACTTCGTGGTGCGCCTCGGTCGTAGCCATGGGAACAATTGTGTTCCGTGATGATCGGCGTCTTCCAGGGCTGACCGGGGTATGGCAGGCTTTGTTATATGTCTAGACCAATTCTTGAGGTAATCGCCCTCGACGCTGACGACGCGCGCGCCGCGCAGGCCGGAGGCGCCGACCGCCTTGAACTGGTCACCGACATCGCCGCCGACGGCCTCACGCCCTCCCGTGAGACCGTCGCCTCGGTCCGCGCGGCCGTCGGCATCCCCGTGCGCGTGATGCTCCGCGCCTCGGACGGCTTCTCGTCGGGGGGCGAGGAGGCGGTCGAGGCGCTGTGCGCACGGGCGACGGCACTGCGGGCCGAGGGCGCGGAGGAGTTCGTGCTCGGCTTCCTCGACGAGGCGGGCCAGCCCGACCTGCCCGCCGTCGAGGCGCTGGCCGAGGCGGTACGGGGCTGCCGCTGGACCTTCCACCGCGCCATCGACAGGGCGGCCGACCGCGACGGGCTGCGCAAGCGGCTCGCGGACGTGCCGGGGCTCGACGCGTACCTCACGGCGGGCTCGGCCGACGGCGTCGACGACGGGCTGGAGACGCTGCGCGCCGAGGCCGCCCGCACGGCCGCGGGTGAGCCCGGCTACGAGCAGACCCTGATGGTCGGGGGCGGGCTGCGCCTGGACCATGTGGCGGGGCTGCGCGCCGAGGGCGTCCACGCCTTCCATATCGGCGGCGCCGCGCGACCGCACGGCTGGGGCTCGCCCGTCGAGGCGGCGCGGGTGCGGGAGTGGCGCGCGGCGCTGGGCGGCTGAGGGTTCGGGCGGCGGGGCGGCCGGGCGGCTGGGCGATGGGGCCGCTGAGCTGCGAGGCTGCGGGATGGTCCCTGGGTCGGAGGGCCCGTAGCCGGGGCGGGGAATAGTGCGGTGGGCGGCGGGGTTCCAGGGGCTAGTTGAACGATAAACTACCTGGGTGGTGAAGAGGATCATGCAGTTCGGGATCTTCACGGTCGGCGACGTCACCGCCGACCCGACGACGGGCCGGACCCCGACCGAGCACGAGCGGATCAAGGCCATGGTGGCCATCGCGAAGAAGGCCGAGGAGGTCGGCCTGGACGTCTTCGCGACCGGCGAGCACCACAACCCGCCGTTCGTGCCGTCCTCACCCACCACGATGCTGGGCTACGTGGCCGCGCAAACGGAGAGGCTGATCCTCTCCACGTCCACGACGCTGATCACCACCAACGACCCGGTGAAGATCGCCGAGGACTTCGCGATGCTCCAGCACCTGGCAGACGGCCGGGTGGACCTGATGATGGGCCGTGGCAACACCGGGCCCGTCTACCCCTGGTTCGGCAAGGACATCCGGCAGGGCATCCCGCTGGCCATCGAGAACTACGCGCTGCTGCACAAGCTGTGGACCGAGGACGTCGTGGACTGGGAGGGCCGCTTCCGCACGCCCCTCCAGGGCTTCACCTCCACGCCGCGCCCGCTGGACGGGGTCGCCCCGTTCGTCTGGCACGGCTCCATCCGCAGCCCGGAGATCGCGGAGCAGGCGGCGTACTACGGAGACGGGTTCTTCGCGAACAACATCTTCTGGCCGAAGGAGCACTTCCAGCGGCTGATCGAGCTGTACAGGAAGCGCTACGCGCACTACGGGCACGGCACGCCCGAGCAGGCGTACGTCGGGCTCGGCGGCCAGGCGTTCATGCGGAAGAACTCGCAGGACGCGGTGCGCGAGTTCCGCCCGTACTTCGACAACGCGCCCGTCTACGGGCACGGCCCGTCGCTGGAGGAGTTCACCGACCAGACGCCGCTGACCGTCGGCAGCCCGCAGGAGGTCATCGAGAAGACCCTCACCTTCCGCGAGTCCTTCGGCGACTACCAGCGCCAGCTCTTCCTGATGGACCACGCGGGGCTGCCGCTGAAGACGGTCCTGGAGCAGCTCGACCTGCTCGGCGAGGAGGTCGTGCCGGTGCTGCGAGAGGAGTTCGCCGCCGGGCGCCCGGCGGAGGTCCCGGAGGGGCCGACGCACGCGGCGCGGGTCGCGTCGGCGGGCACGTCGGCGAGCACGGGCGCGGCGGTGGGCGCGACGCCGGGGGCCTGACGCCCAGGCCGGTCGGCCCGTACGCATACGTACACGTACACGCAAAGACATCAGCGGGAAAGGACGCACACGATGGAACCCCTGAGGCTCGTCGCCGTATCGGCCGGGCTGAGCCAGCCCTCCTCCACCCGGCTCCTCGCGGACCGGCTGGCGGAGGCGGCCAGGGAGCGCCTGGACGACGGCAGCCGTACGGTCGAGGTGCGCGTGGTCGAGCTGCGCGACCTGGCGTCGGACATCGCCCACAACATGCTCACCGGCTTCCCGGCGCCCGCGCTGCGCGAGGCGGTGGAGGCGGTCACGGAGGCCGACGGGCTGATCGCCGTCACGCCCGTCTTCACGGCGTCCTACAGCGGGCTGTTCAAGTCGTTCTTCGACGTCATCGACAACACCGCGCTGGCCGCCAAGCCCGTCCTCGTCGCGGCGACGGGCGGCACCCCGCGCCACTCGCTGGTCCTGGACCACGCGATGCGTCCCCTCTTCTCGTACCTGCGCGCCGTCGTGGTGCCCACGGGCGTGTACGCCGCGTCCGAGGACTGGGGCGGAGGTACGGGGGAGGAGGGACTGCACGCGCGTATCGACAGGGCGGCGGGCGAGCTGGCCCTGCTGATGCGGGGCCGTGGTGCGGGTGCGAGCGCGGGTGCGGGTGCGGGTGCCGGGGTGGACGCGTACGACCCCGACGCGGTCGTCCCCTTCGAGGAACAGCTCGCGGCGCTGCGCCCGACGGGCTGACCGTACGGCGGACGGAACTGGACACTTCCGTCACGGCGTCCCCTCCCGCAACGGAACCATTGGGAGAACCATCGGCAGGGGGCTGATCCGCATGGCGGCGCGCAGTGGGACGAGGACCGGGCACGGCAAGGGCGCCAGGAGCGCACGGGTCACGGTGGCGCTCGCCGTGGCCGCCGTGCCCCTGCTGGCCGGGGGCGGCTCCGCCTCCGCTTCGGCAGGGGCGGGCGCCGGACCCGTCGACGACATGGCGTACCAGCGCGTCCTCGCCGACCCCGACCCGGACGCCGACGAGATCATCGACGCCGCCGGGGCCCCGAGCGAGGTCGCCCGCGCCACGGACGGGTCGCTGCTGCTCGCCTACTACCTGCGCGACCAGGAGGGTGGCGAGGACGGCGCCGTCGCCTGGCGCGTCTACGGCCCGGACGGCGAGGAGACCGCCGAGCACGGGCAGGCGGGCTACCGGTACTGGCGGGTCCATGGGGTCGGGGGCGGGTTCGTGTTCGCGCCGAAGGCGGAGACCGAGGGCTTCTTCTTCGACGTGAGCGGCCACGCGCGCGAGCTGCGCACCGAGGACGGCGCGCGGGCCGTGCGCAAGGGAGACGTGCTGGTCAACGAGCTGGAGCCGACCGTCGCCTATCGCCCGTCGTCCCGCACCCTCGCCCCGCTCGGCGGGCTGCCGGACGACAACCAGCACGCGGCCGTCGACCGCGCCGGCACCACGTGGTCGGTGCCGATGTGGGGCGAGAAGGACGCGTCCGTCGCCTGGCTGACGGCGAAGGGGGCCGAGGGGGAGCGCGGGCGGCACACGTTCGGGCTGCCGGAAGGCACCGCGCCGCAGGAGTTCGCCGCCGACGGCGGCACGGCAGCCGTCACACTCGCCGAGGACGAGACGGCGCCCGACCCGCACGTGCGCGCCCTCGTCCTGACGACGGACGCGGGCGCCACCTGGCGCACCCTCACGGACTCATCGCGGCTCCCCCTCTCCTCCCTGACCGACCCCGCCCTGACCGCGCTGCGCGACGGCCGCCTCCTGATCGGCGAGCGCGACGCGGGCTACTGGCTGGCCGACACCCCCGCCAACGCCTCCTTCCACCGACTGGAGACGCCCGTCGCCTTCGACAAGGTCGTCCCCCTCGGCCGGACGCTCTACGGGATCGCCGACGGCGAGGGCATGTGGACCTCGAAGGACGGCGGACGGAACTGGGCCCCGTACGAGGAGGCGTGAGGCCGCTTCCTGGACACTGAGAAGGCCGTCGTCGGCGAAACGGGCACGGCGGTGACGGCGGACGGCACGACGGGAGCGCGAAGGCCACGTGACACGGAACGGACTGCTGCTGGGCATCGACATCGGCACGTCGTCGTCCAAGGGGGTGCTGGTCGATGCGGCGGACGGGACGCTCGTCGCCGAGGCCGTGCGCGAGCACCGTACGGAGACGCCGCGACCCGGCTGGTTCGAGCACGACGCGGAAACGGTCTGGTGGCACGACCTGCGGGCCCTCGCGAGGGAGCTGTGCGAGGGCGTGACCGCGCTGGCCGGGGTCTGCGTCAGCGGGATCGGCCCCTGCCTCCTCCCGGCCGACGCGCACGGCACACCGCTGCGCCCCGCCGTCCTCTACGGCGTCGACACCCGCGCGGGCGACCAGATCGCCGCGCAGACCGCGCGCTACGGCGCACAGCGTGTCCTGGAGCGCTGCGGTTCGCCGCTGACCAGCCAGGCCGTCGGCCCGAAGCTGGCGTGGCTGCGGGAGCGGGAACCCGAGGTGTACGCGCGCACCCGCCGCTGGTACATGGCGAGTTCATGGCTCGTCCACCGCCTGACGGACCCCTCTGGCTCCGGTTCGGGTCAGGGGGCCGGGGGCGCGTACGTGCTGGACCACCACTCGGCCAGCCAGTGCACCCCGCTCTACGACCTGCGCGAGCGCGCCTGGATCGAGGACTGGCGCGAAGAGATCGCGCCGGGCCTGGAGTGGCCCGAGCTGGTGTGGCCCTCCGACGTCGTGGGAGAGGTGTCGGCGGCGGCGTCCGAGGCCACCGGCATCCCGGCCGGTACGCCGGTCACGGCGGGCACCGTCGACGCCTGGTCCGAGGCCACGGCCGTGGGCGCGACGGGCACCGGCGACCTGATGCTGATGTACGGCACGACGATGTTCCTGGTGAACGTGGTCCCCGAGCCGGTGCCCGACGCCCGCCTGTGGTCGACGGCGGGCGCCTTCGAGGGCACGTACTGCCTCGCGGGCGGCATGGCCACCTCGGGCGCGGTGACGTCCTGGCTGCGCGACCTCACGGGCGCGGACTACGCCACGCTGACCGCCGAGGCGGCCGAACTGCCGCCCGGCGCCGAGGGGCTGCTGATGCTGCCGTACTTCGCGGGGGAGCGCACCCCGCGCTTCGACCCCGACGCGCGGGGCGTCATCGCGGGGCTCACTCTGCGGCACGGACGCGCGCACCTGTACCGGGCCGCGCTGGAGGCCACGGCCTTCGGCGTACGGCACAACCTGGCCGCGATGACCGAGGCGGGCGGCGACCCGCGCAGACTCGTCGCGGTGGGCGGCGGGGCACGCGAGCTGTGGACGCGGATCGTCTCCGACGTCACGGGCCGCGAGCAGCAGGTGCCGCGCTACACCGTCGGCGCCGCCTACGGCGACGCGTTCCTCGCCGCCGTGGGCGTCGGCCTCGCCCATCGCGAGGACATCACCACGTGGAACCCCATCGAATCCACGGTCACCCCCGACCCGGCACACGGCCCCACCTACGCCGCGCTCTACGACCACTACCTGAACCTGTACGAGCAGACAGAGGCCACCGTGCACGCCCTGGCTGCCTCGGCCCGCTCCTGACGCGGGTTCGGTTCGTGGCGTGGTTCAGGCCGGGGCGGCGCGGCGGTCCGTGACGAGGAAGTCGTCGAGGATGCCGGGTGCTGCCGCGTGGGCGAAGGCGACGGCGTCGTGGGCCGACATGTCCGGTATTCGGTAGCCGTCCTCGCCACCGGCCACCCCGGCCGTGACCGAGAGCAGCCCCGCACGCCGGGACAGCGGTGTTCCGGTGAACGTCCAGGAGAGGACCGACTCGCGGCGCAGGGCGACGAGGTCCCGGCTGAACGTGCCGGACCTGATCAGCAGCCGTGACCCGGCCACGCCGTGCCCGAGCCCCCGTGCGGCGTCCCGGGCCAGCCACCAGCCCGCCGGTACGGCGACGGCCGCGTACCCCCAGGCGCAGTGCCACAGCACGCCCACGTCCAGGAGCGCGGCGAGCAGTGCCAGGACGGCGGACACGGGTGCGACGGCCCAGCCCAGGCCGCGCAGCAGGCGGCGCCGGAAGGCGGGGCGCGGATGCGGGGTCAGCCGGGGCGCGGCCCCCGAGCCCGCGTCCGGCCGGTTCGGCGCCGGCGCCTCCGGTGTGCCGCCGGGAGGGGTGAGCACGGCCGCGCAGATGCCCAGTGCCTCCGTCCGCGAGGCCGGTGGCAGCAGCACGCTGCGGGAGCGGTTTTCCTCGCGGTTGCCGAGGCCGCCCGCGATGGCCCGTACGGACGCGCCGCCCGCCGCGCGCAGCAGCAACGGCTCCCGCAGGGCCACCCCGTGCAGCCGGGTGCGTTCGATGGAGACGGAGCGGGTGGTCAGCAGTCCGCGCCGGATGCGCAGCGTCGCGGGCCCGGTCCACTCCAGGCGGTACCGCCACCAGTTCTCGGCCGCGAGCACGACGGCTCCCACGGCGCCGATGAGCGCGGTGACCAGCAGCGCGGCGGGCGCGAGCAGCCAGGGGGAGCCGCCCACGGCGGTGGCGGCCCGGCGCACGGGGCCCAGGCGCCACGGCTCGACGCCCATGCCGTCGAGCACGCGCCAGGCCGTGCCGAGCACGGTGAGGACGCCGCCGAACACCCAGAACGTGAGCGGTGCGTAGCGGAGCCTGCGCCAGTCCGCCGTGGCGAGCACGGTGTCCGACGCGGGCGCGGGCGCGGATGCGGACGTGGACGCGGCCCCGTCGGCCCCGGCGCCGGTCTCCGTCCCCGCTCCTGCCGTCCCCGCTCCTGCCGTGCGCGCGGGGTGGGCGAGCAGGGACTCCCTGAGCCGTTCGGCGTCGGCCCGGGTGAGCGCCTCCAGCCGCAGCTCACCGCTCGCCCCGGTCCCCGAACCACCGCCGCTCGCGCTGCCCGCCGTGCCGACCCGCAGGACGGTCAGGCCGAAGAGGCGGTGCACCGGATGCGCGTACAGATCGATGCTGCGGACGCGGTGCAGCGGCACGCGGCGCAGGCTCCGGCCGAGCAGTCCCGTGCGCAGCTCGAAGGCGGTGTCCGTGACGCGGTAGCGCGTCGTGCGCCAGCGGGCCAGACCGAGCGCCGTGATCACCAGGAAGGTGGCCGCGACCGAGCCGAGCGTGATCCAGGTGCCCGCCGAGACCCGTCCTCCCCCGAGCGCGACGGTGGCCGGCGTGGAGGCGAGGGGAGCGGCCAGCCAGCTCACGTGGACCGCGAGGGTGCGCGGGTCGGGCGCGTGCCATGTGCCCTCCGAGGTGTCCGAGGTGTCCGGGGCCGCCGTGCCGTCGCCCGCGGCCTTCGTGGCGCTCACGCGGCGTCCCCCGGGGTGAGCTGGGCCGCGGCGCCGATGCGGCGCGCGAGTTCCCCGGCCTCGGCCGCGGCGAGTCCGGCGATACGGACGTCGCCCGCCGTCGACGCGGTGGTCACGGTGACGGTGGCCAGCCCGAACATCCGCTGGAGCGGGCCGTGCACGGTGTCCACGGTCTGCACCCGCGAGAGCGGGGTGATGCGGTGCTTCTGCCAGTACCAGCCGCTGACCGCGTAGACCGCCTGCCCGCCCAGCTCCCACGCGTGCACGCGGCGCCGCATGGCGGGCATGACCCCCGCGTACGCGAGTGCCGGGGCAACGAGCACGGCCAGCAGCAGCGGGCCGAGCCAGCCGAGGGCGCCGGGGAAGAAGAGCAGCGCGAGCACGAACAGCGTCGCCGCGACGAGCAGCGCGGGTCCCGAGAACACGGCCCACGCCTGCGCCGTCCACCAGCGCCAGGCCCGCGGATCGGCCCGGTGCCGGGGCTGCCGCAGCCGTAGCTGAGCCTGTGGCTGTGTCTGTGCGTGCACCTGTGGCCGTGCGTGTGCTGGGTCGTGTGCCCTCGCGGACATGGTGGTTCCCCCGTCTGTCATCTGCTTGACCGGCTCTGCTTGCTCTTATCAAGTCATCGGTATTGGAAAGGCCATGGGTTAAAGTATTCCAATACAACGGACTTGTAAAGCGCGGACCGGAGAACAGCGGGAGGAGGCGCAGGGCTTGCCGAAGCAGGTGGACCACGAGGCGCGCCGCAGGAAGATCGCGGAGGCCCTGTGGCAGATCGCCAGCACCCGGGGCCTGGAAGGCACCAGGCTGCGGGACGTGGCGGCGGCGGCGGACATCTCGCTGGGCCAGCTCCAGCACTACTTCACGAGCAAGGACGAGATGCTCACGTTCGCCCTCGGCCACATCGAGGAACTGGCCGAGCAGCGGATACGGCAGCGCATTGCGGCGCTGCCGGGGGAGCCCGCGCCGTACGACGTGCTGCGCGAGTCACTCGCGGAGATGCTGCCGCTGGACGAGAAGAGCCGCACCGGCAACCTCGTCCAGATCGCCTACTTCGTACGCGCCGTCCACGACGAGGAGACGCGGAAGAAGGCGCAGGAGGGCATCCCCGCGCTGCGGGGGTTCTTCGCCTCGTTGCTGAGGGAGGGGCAGGAGCGGGGGGAGGTCGCGGACGGCAGGGACGTGGACGCTGAGGCGATGCTGTTGATCGGGCTCGTCGACGGCCTCACCAGCTACGTGCTGCTCGACGTGCTCACCCCGGACGCCGCCCTCGCCCTCCTGGACCACCACTTGAGCGGCCTCTTCTCGTCCCCCTCGGCCCCCGCGACCCCCTGACCTCGCTCAGTGACTCGGCGGCTCAGTGGCTCGGCGGCTCCCCTGCCCCGTCCCGGAGCGCCACCGGCAGCGGGCGCGCGTGTACGACGGTGAGGCCCGAGACGGCCCTGGTCAGGGCGACGTAGAGGCGGCGGAGCCCCGTCCGTTCGTCGGGCTCGGCCGCCACCACCGCCGCGGGCTCGTCCAGCACGACGTAGTCGTATTCGAGCCCCTTCGCGAGTGTCGCGGGCACCAGTGTGAGGCGGCGGTCGGCACTGGTCTCCTCGCCGGGACCCAGCACGTCGAGCCCCGCAGCGTCGAGTGCGGCGGCCAGCTCCGCCACCCGCGACCCGGCCGCGATGAGCCCGACGGACCCCTCGTGCTCCAGCGCCTCCCGGCAGGCCCGTACGACGGCCCCGTCCAGCTCCTCGCGGTCGCCGCGCCCCCGCACCTCCCGCGCCTCCCCTACCTCCCGTACGGAGAAGAGCCCCGGCGCCTCGCGGATGGACGTCGCCTCGGCCAGGCCGGGGGCGATCGAGGGCAGCAGCCTGGACGCGTAGGCGATCACCTCGCGCGGCACGCGGAACCCCTGCGTCAGCTCCTCGACCAGCGCGTCCGGCTTGCCGAGATGCCGCAGCGCCTCCTCCCAGCTCGCCGTCGCCCACGGCGTCGTCCCCTGCGCGAGGTCGCCGAGCACCGTCGCCGAACCCGTCGAACAGCGGCGTCCGACGGCGCGGTACTGCATCGGCGACAGGTCCTGCGCCTCGTCCAGGACGACATGGCCGAGCGAGGGCGTACGGGACACCAGGTCGGCCGCCTCGTCCACGAGCACCACGTCGGCCGCCGACCACCTGGCCGACTTCACCCCGCGCGCGGGCCGCTCCCACAGCACCGCCTTCTGCTCGTCCGCCGTCAGCAGCCCGTCCGCGTGCTCCGCGAGGAAGCCGGCGTCGGAGAGCAGGCGCAGCACGAGCTTGGCCGGATCGACGGCGGGCCAGGCGGCCTTGACGGTGGCCTTGACCGCCGGATCGCGCGCGACGGCGTCCTGCACGCGGTCGTCCGGCGCCTCGCCCGCCTGCTCCATGCGCACCAGCACCGCGTGCGCGATCCGCTGCGGCAGCGCCTCGCGCGCCGCGCCGTACCGCATGTCGCGGGCCAGCAGCTCCTGGACGATCTCCGCCAGTTCGTACGCCGGTACCCGCCAGCGCCGCGACCCGCGCACGACCACGCACGGCTCCGCCGGCGCCGTCACCCCGGACCGCACGGCGCGCCGCAGCACCTCGGCCATCCGCGCGTCGCCCTTGACGCGGGCGCTCTCCGCGCCGTCCTCGCCGCGCACCTGGACGTGCGCCGGGGCGTGGGCGGCGACGAGTTCGGTGACCGTCGCCTGCTTGACCTCCAGCTCGCCCAGCGCGGGCAGCACCTGCTCGATGTAGTGGAGGAAGGAGTCGTTGGGGCCGATGACGAGGGTGCCGGTGCGGTGGAGGCGCTCGCGGTGCGCGTAGAGGAGATACGCGACGCGGTGCAGGCCGACGGCCGTCTTGCCCGTGCCGGGGGCGCCCTGGACGCAGACGGTGCCGTCGATGCCCGCGCGCACGATCTCGTCCTGCTCCGGCTGGATCGTCGCGACGATGTCCCGCATGGGGCCCACGCGCGGGCGCTCGATCTCCGACTGGAGCAGCGCGCTGGTGCGTTCCGCCTCGGCGGGGTCGGTGAGGTGCTCGTCCTCGTAAGCCGTCAGCTCCCCGCCCGTGTAGCCGAAGCGGCGCCGCAGCGCCACGTCCTGCGGGTCCTTCTTCGACGCGCGGTAGAAGGGCTGCGAGACGGGGGCGCGCCAGTCCACGACCATCGGATCGCCGTCGGTGTCGTGCACGTGGCGGCGGCCGATGTAGAAGGTGTGCCCGGCCGCGTGCCGCAGATAGTCCAGGCGGCCGAAGAAGAGGGGGGTGTGGGCGAGGTCGGCCAGCGACTTGATGCGCGCGTCGACCTCGGACTGGAGCACTTCGGCGTTGACCCAGTTCGCCGTCACGTTGCCGATGTCGAGGGCCTCCGCGTCCTCGCGCATGGCGCGGAGCGCGGCGCGGGACGCGGCGAGGTGACCGCGTTCATGGCCGAGGGGGTCCGACGGGGTCGACTCGTCGGGCGGTGGGGGAGTGGCGGGTTCCGGCTCCGCTTCTTGGGCCGGTTCGGGGGCAGGGGCGGTCACGGTGAAGCCTCCGGCTGGGTGCGCGACGGGTACGGGGCATGAGCGTGCCGACCGGTTGCCGTGCGGTCGGCTCCTCCCGTCCCGGGAGGCGGCAAGACGCGCGATTCTAGCGACGGGCCGGAAGCGCGGCGAACGAATTTCCCGCCCGCACGCTGGGCACGCTTCCGCCTGGGCACGGGCCGTGGTCCGCGCGGAGGCGTCGACTAGGGTCGCGGCGGGGGCGCCGACCGGCACCGGCACCGGCGAACAGCGACCAGTGAGCAATCCGGGCGGGGCCGTCCCGCCCGGGGACGGGAGACGGCACAGGTGACAGGGCCGGGCACCTACGGGGACACCCCCCGCACTCCTCGTACTCCCCGCACCCTTCGCACCCTCCGTGGCGACGTCAACGGCGGCGACGAGGACGGCGTACCGCGGGGACGGACCCGCGCCCTCACCGTCGCCGCCGTCGCCCTCCTCGCGCTGTCGCTCGCCGCGTTCGCCGCGCTGTGCCTCGTCCAGCGCTTCCCCATGGCCGACGTGCTCGTCTACCGCGCCGAGGGCCGCGCCGTCGCGCAGGGCACCGACCTGTACGGCTTCACCGTCACCGAGTGGAAGCTCCCCGCCACGTACCCGCCCTTCGCGGCGATCCTCTTCGTACCGACCACATGGCTGTCGCTGCCCGCGCTCAAGGTGGCCTTCGCCCTCGGCAACGCGGCGCTCCTCGCCCTCCTCGTCCACCTCTCCCTCCGGCTGACGGACGCCGGGCCGCGCCCGGTGCCCGCCGCGCTGCGGCTGCCCGTCGTCCTCGCCGCGACGGGCGCGGGCCTGTGGCTCGAACCGGTCTTCCAGACGCTCGTGTTCGGGCAGATCAACCTGGCACTGGCCTGTCTCGTGCTGTGGGACCTCACCAGGCCCGACGGGGCGCGCGGCAAGGGCCTGGCCATCGGGGTCGCGGCGGGCGTCAAGCTCACCCCCGCGATCTTCGCCGTCTATCTGCTGCTGACGGGGCGGCTGCGGGCCGCGCTCGGCGCGCTCGTGGGCTTCGCCGCGACGGTGGCGCTCGGCGCGCTCGTCCTGCCGGGCGCGAGCTGGGACTTCTGGACGCGGCGGATGTTCGAGACGTCGCGGGTCGGCAAGGCGTGGATCGTCGACAACCAGTCGCTCCAGGGACTGCTCGCGCGCGCCGCGCACACGCCCGAGCCCGGACTGCTGTGGCTGGTGCCGGCCGCGCTCGTCGGGCTGGCGGGGCTGGCGCTGGCCCGTCGCGCGTACGTCAGGGACCGCGCCGCCGGGTACGGCGACCGCTGGGGCGTCCTCGTCACGGCGCTGCTCGCGCTGCTGGTCTCACCGATCAGCTGGTCCCACCACTGGGTGTGGTGCGTGCCGCTGCTCTTCGCGCTGGCCACTTCGCCCTCGCGCGCGGTGCGCCGGGCCGCGGTGGCGGTGGCCGTCCTCTTCGCGGCCCGCACGATGTGGCTGGTTCCGAAGGCGGGCGACCAGGACCTCCACCTCGCCTGGTGGCTCCAGCCCCTGGCCTCCCCGTACCCCGTGCTGGGCCTGCTGGCACTGGGCGCACTGGCCCTGCGCCTCCGCGCCGTCCGCCTCCCGTTCCCGGGACGAGCGCCCGGACGCGATGCCCCGTCGCCGGAGTCCTCGGGCTGACGGGGACGCCCTTCACCCCTCCGGAGTGCCCGGGGCCTCGGTGCCGTCCAGGCCGCCCTCCTCCGGGGACGCGAGAAGCTCGTGGGAGTCGACGATGCGGTACGCGTAGCCCTGTTCCGCCAGGAACCGCTGGCGGTGCGCTGCGAAATCCTGGTCGATCGTGTCGCGGGCGACGACGGAGTAGAAGCGGGCCTCGTGCCCGTCGGCCTTCGGGCGCAGGACGCGGCCCAGGCGCTGGGCCTCCTCCTGGCGGGAACCGAACGTGCCGGAGACCTGGATGGCGACCGTCGCCTCCGGCAGGTCGATGGAGAAGTTCGCGACCTTCGAGACGACGAGGCACGTCAGCTCGCCCTCGCGGAAGGCGTTGAAGAGCTTCTCGCGCCGCGCGTTGCTCGTGTCGCCCTTGATGACGGGGGCGCCGATGTGCTCGCCCAGTTCGTCGAGCTGGTCGATGTACTGGCCGATGACGAGGGTCTGCTCCCCCTCGTGCCGCCGCACCAGCGCCTCGGTGACGCGGCGCTTGCTGTCCGTCGTCGCGCAGAAGCGGTACTTCTCCTCGGCCTCGGCCGTGGCGTACGCGAGCCGCTCGGAGTCCGTCAGATTGACGCGGACCTCGACGCAGTCGGCCGGGGCGATGTAGCCCTGCGACTCGATCTCCTTCCAGGGCGCGTCGAAGCGCTTGGGGCCGATGAGGGAGAAGACGTCCGACTCGCGGCCGTCCTCCCGCACGAGCGTGGCCGTCAGCCCGAGGCGCCGCCTGGCCTGGAGGTCGGCGGTGAACTTGAAGACCGGCGCGGGCAGCAGGTGCACCTCGTCGTAGACGATGAGGCCCCAGTCGCGGGAGTCGAACAGCTCCAGGTGCGGGTAGACGCCCTTCCGCTTGGTCGTGATCACCTGGTACGTGGCGATCGTGACCGGGCGGATCTCCTTCCTGGTGCCGCTGTACTCGCCGATCTCCTCCTCCGTCAGCGTCGTGCGCCGCATCAGCTCGGACTTCCACTGACGGGCCGAGACGGTGTTGGTGACCAGGATGAGCGTGGTCGCCTTGGCCTCCGCCATGGCACCGGCGCCGACGAGGGTCTTGCCCGCGCCGCAGGGCAGCACGACGACACCGGAGCCGCCGTGCCAGAAGCCCTCGACGGCCTGCTGCTGGTACGGGCGCAGCGACCAGCCGCTCTCGTCCAGCGCGATGGGGTGCGCCTCGCCGTCCACGTACCCCGCGAGGTCCTCGGCGGGCCAGCCCAGCTTCAGCAGCACCTGCTTGATCTGACCGCGCTCGGAGGGGTGCACGACCACCGTGTCCGGGTCCACCCGGGCCCCGACCAGCGGCTGGACCTTCTTCGAGCGCAGGATCTCCTCCAGCACAGGGCGGTCGCTGGTCTCCAGGACGAGCCCGTGCGTGGGGTGCTTGAGCAGCCGGAGACGGCCGTAGCGGGCCATGGTCTCGGCGACGTCGACGAGGAGGGAGTGCGGGACGGGGTAGCGGGCGTACGCGACGAGCGCGTCCACGACCTGCTCGGCGTCGTGCCCGGCCGCGCGCGCGTTCCACAGGCCGAGCGGGGTGAGCCGGTACGTGTGAATGTGCTCCGGCGCCCGCTCCAGCTCGGCGAAGGGCGCGATGGCGCGACGGCACGCGTCCGCCTGCTCGTGATCGACCTCCAGCAGCAGCGTCTTGTCGCTCTGGACGATGAGTGGACCGTTCACGTACGTGTATCCCTTCCGCGCGGGCCAAACGTCCAGTCTGCCTCATGCACGAGTGATCATGGCTGGCTCTCGACGGGGTGCCTGGCGACTCCTGCCCGCCTTCGCACCAGGTCGATGAGGCCGAGCGTGTCGTCCGCCCCCTCCGCGTCGCCGGTCCGGTGGTACAGCTCGACGGCGAGCTCCAGGTTCTCCAGAGCCTCGGTGTTGCGGCCTTGCTGAAAAAGCGCGCGCGAGAGACTCCTGAGCTCGTCTGCCAGACCTTGATCGTCCTTGCTCTCGAGGAAAGCCTCCAGAGCAAGAGTGTGAAGGCGCACGGCCTTGTTCCACTTGCTTTGCCCCTGGCGCACGAGAGCCATGTTGCCCAGGACCATCGCCTCACCACGGCGGTCACCCAGGCGCCTGAAGGTGCCCAGTGCCTCCTGCTGCGCGGTGAGAGCCGCTTCGAGCTGCCCGGTGTCGAGCAGCGTGGCGGCGAAATTGGACAGCTCGACCGCCCTCTCGTGGGGCAGGAGCAGGCCGTCGGGCATATCGAGCGCGCGCTTGTGCAGTTCCAGGGCCTGCTCGGCTTTCCCGTCGTTGCGTGTCACCTTGGCGAGGCTGCCCAGGGCCTGGGCGTAACCCCGAAGGTCACCCTGCTTCCGGAAGATCTTCGCGGCCTTGCGAAGGGTGCGGGCGGCTTTCTCTGTGCGACCCAGCTCGGTCAAGGTCTCGCCGGTATTGCACAGAGCGCCTGCCATCCCGATTCGGCTGCCGGCGAGCTTGAACATCTGCGCGGCTTCGGTGTGGGCTGCCACGGCCCGCTCGAACTTGCGCTGCTCGTGGAGCGAGAGCCCGAGGTTGTTCAGCGCTCCGGCCAGAGCCTGGTGCTTTCCCAGCCTCCGGCAGATCTTGATGGCCCTGTGGTGCGCGCGAACGGATTTGCGCAGCTTGCGCATGTCCCGGAGCACCACACCGAGAGAGCTCAGTAGGGAAGCCTCGCGGAAACTGTCCTTTTGCCTTCGGCTCGACCGGATGCCCGCAGTCAGCACCCACCTGGCATCCTCCAGATAATGCATTTCCCTCAGGAATTGCGATACGGACACCGCCAGGGCAGCACACACCAGATCGTCGTCGCACTGGTAGGCCCAGAGGACAGCAGCGACCAGGTTGCGACGCTCGGCCTCCAACCACCGCAACGCCGCGGCCCGGTCAGGAAAGAAGGGCTCTGACGCGGACCGGGGGACTGTGGAGTCGAAGAGCGTCTCACACGCCAGCGTGGTCATCTCGTGGAAGTGGGCGAACAGACGCATGAGGCCCTCGCCCCAGGAGTCGTCGGCCGACCTGAGCCGCTCCCAAGAGTAAAGGCGCACGAGACCGTGCTGCTGCCAGCGGCCGTACGGTTCACGTGGCTCGACCAGGTGCCTGCGCGCCAGGTCCAGCAGAAGCCGTTTGGCTTCCTCGACGCTCTCGCCGTACAACTGGGCCGTGGCTTCGGTGGAGAAGTCCGGTCCGGGGTGGAGGGACAGCAGCCGGAAGAGCGTGGCCTGGTCCTTGGTGAGCCTTCGGTAGGACAACTCGAAGGCCGCGGTCACGGCGCGCTCTTCCCGGCTCAATACGGAAAGCCTGGAATGCGCGTCCTGGAGATCCTGGCGGAGGTCGGACAACGGCCGGGTCGGCACGTCGACGAGCAGGGACGCCAAGATGCGCAGGGCCAGTGGCAGACCGCCGCACAGCGCGACGAGTCGGGCGGCCTCTTCGGCCTCGTCCGCCACCCGCGAGTCCTCGGGCAGGGCGGTACGGAGGGCATCCCCCAGCAATTCCCGCCCCTCGTCGACGGAGAGTTCCCGCAAAGTCAGTGTCAGGGCGTCGAGTTCCGCGAGAGAGTGCCGCGATGTCACGAGCGTGGCCGTGCTCCCGTCGCCGGGCAGGAGGTGACGGATCTTGCTGGTGGCCGGTACGTCGTCCAGGACGACGAGGACGCGTTGTCCGGCAGCGGCCAGTGCGCCGAGAGCGGAACGGTAGACGCGGGAGCGTTCCTCGATGCCGGAAGGAATGTGTTCCGGAGGGATGCCGAGCGCCCGGAGAAGGGTGCCGAGTGCCTGCTTCGGTGACAGCTTGCGCTCCGCGTCGTAGCCGTGCAGATCGATGAAGAGGACCCCGCCGGGAAACCACTCCTTCTTCCGGAGCGCTCGGTGGGCAGCCTGGAGCACGAGTTCGGTCTTGCCCGTCCCGGCGAGCCCTGTGACCAGGACCGCGTCGGTCGTCCCGTCCGCCCCTGCCGGGGCCAGGGCCGCGAGGACCCGTTCCAGTTGAGCGTGGCGCCCCGCGAAGGTTGCTGACTGCCGGGGGAGTCCGGCGAGCGCGGGGTCAGGGCGGTCCGGGATCGTGAGGTTGACGGTGCGCCCTTGGATGACGATTCCGAAGAAGACCCCACCGCTGATGTGGTTCTCGACGTTGTCGGTCATTCTCCGGCCTGCCGGTGCCGAGCGAGGGCCCTGTTGAAGGCAATCACTTCGGCGGTGGTGAACATGCCCTTCGTCTCCTCGGTGACCGCATACCCGACCTCACGCCAGGCGTGAATGAACGCGGGATCGTAGCCCAGCTCGACCGCACGCTCCGCCATGTCCAGCATCATGTTGTCGACGTACTCCTTGGTGAGGCGCGTGGGCTCGTCTGCGTCCGGGTCGAAGAACAGCGGGTCACCCGGCTCCGGATCGCGGCCGAACTTCTCCCGAAAGGCTTCCTTTTGGTGTCGCAGTCCTTTCTGGATTTCCTGTCCGTGCGGAGTGTCGGCCGAGATCCGCACCTCGGAGCTGCCGTCAGCGTTCCAGATGCGCTCGACGGGGCGGTCGGACCGGCCGGGCTCTGCCGCGGTCCCCCCTGACTTCTTGCGAACCTTGTGCAGTACTGCCTCACGCACCGCTTTTCGGCGTTCAGCCCACCGCTCGTCCGGCTCCTCGTTTGTGCCGTCCGTGTCATCGGCGCTGTCCGTCTCCTCAAGGAAGGCGGCCTTTTCGCGAGCAGCCGTACTCAAGCGCATTCTGGCGTGCATGCCCGCCCAGTCCAACATGTCCGGGGTGATCACCCCTCCCCGCGTGCATACCTCTGAGATGCCCAGTTCGAAGGCCAGACGAGGCAGGGCGAGACCGGGGGAGCTGGTCCAGAGCAGGGCCTCCGACGGAATCGGCTCGGTGAATGCCGGGATGGCGCACAGAAGACCAAGGGTCTCGGCGACGGTCAGTTCCAGGTCGGGGGCGACGAGGAGGATGTCGAGAACCGGCACCAGCGCCGATGTCTCCTCCAGGGAGAGAGCCCATGCCCAGGCAGGTTGCCCCATCTCCTCCAGCAGTTCACCCGGCTTTGCCAAAAGCGCCGCGTACAGGGCCGGCAGCAGCACACCGGGCTCGTCTTCCACCGGCAACCCGGCGTCCTGGAATCGGCGCAGCCCATCGCGGAGAACAGCGTGGGGCGTGTCGGCGGCTCCGGATTCGGTCTTGTCCCCCCAGAACTGGTTGACCCGTTCCTTGGCATCCTCAGGCGGGTCGGGAAGCCGCATGTCCAGGGACGGCCCGTGGACCACGCGGGTGCCTTGGAGTGCTTGCCCCGGAAGCAGTCGCCGGGGCAGGCGGCTCCGGTCGAGCCCGGCGGCTTCGAGCCGACCGCTGACCGCTAGCATCAGTTCTCCGTCGTCCACCGGGAGTTCCAGGCCCTCGCTCGCCGAGATGACCTCGCGTACGAAGCGCTGGATTCCCTTCCCGTGAGCGGTATCGCGCAGGAGCCGGAGCCAGGCGTCGCGGGTATTCGCGAACTCGAACTCGTCACTGAACTCCCCTGGCCAGACTGTCCCCAGGAACAGCGCGTCCAACGGGTCGATCTCCTGGTACCAGTCCGGGGCTGTCCCCTCCTGCTGGGCGTATCCCAGCGCCGCGTAACCGAACGCGTAGGCGCCGGCCAAGCTGAGCTCCCTCGGTGCGTTCGAGCTCAACAGCCGTTCGAGCGCCTTCAGGCCGAGTTCTCGCGGGTTGCCCCCGGATATGTCTCCGGTAGAGGCGACCGAGGCCGCTCTCCGTGACCGCTGTTCCTGTTTCTTCCTCGATGCTTTGCCCATTTCACCCTCCCGGGCGCAAGAATGGCGTATCACATCGAGTCCTACCGGGATATCCCGAAAAAACTTGACAAGCGAGCCACGAGCTCGCTGTCACGAGCCCCCTCAGCGGCGCTCAGTCCTCCACCAGTTCCGCCACCCCCGTGATCCGGTGCAGGGGGTACGTGCGGACCTCGTCCGCCGTGTGGTCGTAGCCCGTGACGAAGCCGCCCTCCACGCGGACCGGTTCGATGACGCGCTGGCTGGCGGCGCCGTCCGCGTTGACGTAGCCGATCCACAGGGCCGTGCCCGTCAGGGCCGCGGACTGCATCGTGGCCAGAGTGTCGGCCGAGGTGGTGCGGGGGAGGGCGCCGTCCGGGGCCGGGGCGTTACGGGCGCGGACCGGGCGGTGGGCCGCCGTCGCCGCGTGGTCGCCCGCGCGGATCGCGCGCACGGCCGTGGTGAGCAGGGCGCGCTCGGGTGCCGGGGGCCCGTCGGGGACGGGCTCTGGGGCGCTGCGGGGCGGTGTGCGGTGGGCGTCGGCGCGGGTGATGACGACGTCGCCCTCGGCCGACTCCGCTGCCGGTGCGTACCCCATCTCGCGGAGTCTGGCGAGCAGTTGGTCCGGCGGCACGGGCGAGGCGAGCACCGTGGGAGCGAGCAGCCGCGCCCGGAGCGGTGCCGACCGCTTGTCGGCCATGATCTCGGCGAGCAGCGCGTCGTCGTCGCAGCGCACGTACGAGGACGCGGCGCCGACGCGGAGCCTGCCGTGCCTGCGGGCCACGTCGTCCACGAGGTAGGTGAGGGGCTGCGGCACCGGTGTGCGGGAGTGCGCGGCGAGGAAGGCGTGGACGTCCGTGGCCGTCAGCCCCGCGTCGAGGCCGCGGCGCACGGAGGCGGGGGAGAAGCGGTAGACCGTCGCGCCGCCCTTGGACTCGATGTCGGCGAGGGCGCCGAGGGTGGCGGCCAGCGCGCGTTCCAGGGGGCCGGGCGCGACGGCCGTGAGGTCGGCCTGGAGGAGTACGTGGTCCAGGGGCTCGGGGAGGAGCGGCGCGAGCGCGTCAGCGGCGCGCTCCGCGGCCGACGCCAGCTCGGCGGACGTCAACTCCCTTGCGCGGGCGCCCGATTCGGACTCCTCGGGGTCGCCCGGATCGCCCCGCCCGTCGTCGAGGAGGAACGGGCGCGCGTACGAGGCGAGGGCGCCGCGCCCCGTGAAGCCCAGCAGCTCGGCCTCCTCCAGGGCCCAGCGGGCGAGCCGCGAGCGCAGGTCCTGGTGAGGGGGCTGGTGCGGGGCGCTGTGCGGGTCCGTCGGCCCGCCCACGTCGGCCCCCGCCCCCGCCCCGGCCCCCGTGCCCGTCCCCGCGCTCGTGTCCGCCCCCACCGCGCCGCCCCGCAACGGCCGCTCCCAGCGCAGCCGGTCCAGCACGGAGCCCGGCGAGGGCGAGGTGCCGGGGGCGAGGGTGGCCAGGAGTTCCAGGGCGCGGCGGCGGACGTCGGGGGCGAGGCCGCGGTCGAGCCCCGGGCCCAGCGCGGACAGTCCGCGCCCCCGCGCGTCCCGCCCGCCCGCGAGCCCCGCGACCCGTGTGCCCGTCAGCCAGGCCGTCGCCAGCCGTGCCCAGCGCCGCTGCGCGGGCAGGGCGAGCCAGTCGTCGTAGGCGGGGGTGGGCGCGTACGTCTCGTCGGCCTCTCCGTCGGAGGCGACGAGGCCCGCCGCGTAGGCCAGTTCGATCCAGAAGGCGGCGACCGGCTCGGGGAGATCGAGGGCCGTCGCGGTGCGCTTGAGATCGCGTACGCCCAGGCCGCCCGCGCGCAGCACGGCGGGCGGCTCGCTCTCCCAGGCGCTCAGCAACTCCTCCAGGGTGGTCAGCGCGGTGTACGCCTGCCCGGCCGCCGCCGCGTCCACCGCCTCCGCGCCGTACTCCCTCTGGGCCTCGACCGCGGGCGGCACGGGCTCCAGCACGCGGTGCGCGCGTCCCTCGCGCAGGTGCAGGGCCGCCTCGCGCGGCAGGACGACGGTGCGCGGCGCGCCCGTGGGCACCAGCAGCCCGTGGTCGAGCAGCCATGCGACGGGCGCCGACGGGGGATCCAGCTCGACGGTGCCGTACGGCGGGCCCCACGTCAGCTTGTCGAGCATCGCGGCGGACTCCGGCGGTGCCTGTGCGAGGAGCGCCGCCATCCGCTCGCGGTCGGTGAACAGCGAGGTCAGGGCGGCGAGGGCGCTCACCGGATCGTGGGTGCCCGGCAGCCCGACGGTCTCCAGGATCTCCTGGACGCGCCCCGGCGACATCCCGGACACCCCGGACGTGGCCTCCGCCAGGCTCGGGCCGAGCCCCGTGGGGGAGGGCGAGGCGGGGGTGGGCGCGAGCAGCTCGCGCGCCGTGCGCACGAGCCGCAGCCGCTCGTCGTCGCCCCAGAGCAGGGCCCGCGCGCGCAGGGTCTCCAGGGCGCGCGGGAGCCGGGCCGCCGCCTCGGCGCCGGGGAGGAGGGCGGCGAGCGTGGCGTACGGGCAGGGGTCGGGCGAGACGGCCAGTGCCTCAGCGGTCTGGAGCGCGAAGCGGTCGAGCCGCTCGACGGCGCGCACGACGGACGCTCTGGTTCCGGCGCGGGTGGCGAGCTGTGTGAGGTCGTTGGGCACGGGCGAGAGCAGATCAGGCCGCGCGCGCAGCAGCTCGGCGAGTGCGCCGTCGCTACGGGCACGCAGATCGTCGGCGAGCGTACGGGGGGCGGCGGGGCCGCCGTTCTGCTCGGTGCTCATCCGTACAACGTTAGCCGGACGCGGTGACAGGCGGGCGCCGTGCGCCACGGTGCGGGGGTGCGTCACGGTGCGGGGTGCGTCACGGTGCGGGGTGTCGCGCGGGCCGGGCCGCGCGCTCGACGGCACGGGCACGGGCACGGGCACGGGTACGGGGACGAGGACGGAACGCCCGGGGGCGGTGCCCGGCGGGGTGCGCGGGGTACGGTCGAGACGTACGCGCGCCAACCGTGAGCAGCCGTTGGGGATTTGGTGGGGATCGAGAGCGAGCAGCTCGTATTCGACTATCTGAGCCGGGTCGGTGACCTGGCGCACGGCACGTCGATGACGGCCGCGGAACGGGCACGTCTCGTCAGCGGACTGCGCGGCGAGATCGACCGCATGCGCGCCGCGGACGGCGGCGCCGAGAGCAAGGCCGCGGTGCGCCGGATCCTGGGGAAGCTGGGCAAGCCGGAGGAGGTCGTCTCGGCGGCCAACGGCGGGCCTGTCAGCCCGGGGGGTCTGCGCGATGTCGCGGCCGAAGGCGGTGGTGGCGGTTCCGGCGGGCGCGGTCCGTTCGGCGGCACCGGCGGGTTCGGCGGACTGGGCTCCTCGCTGGGCGGGCTCGGCGCGTCCCTGGGCGGGCTGGGTACGTCGCTCAGCTCCTCCCTCAGCTCCTCGCTGGGGTCGTCCCTGAGCGGGCGCGGGGCGCGGGGCTCCCAGGACGCGCGGGGCCCGGGTGACTCCGGCTCCGGCTCCGGCCCCGGTTCTGGTTCCGGTTCCGGTTCCACGCGTGACGGTGCGGCCTCCCGCGACGGCGACGACCGTGCGGGGTACGGGACGGAGGACGGGCCCTCGGTCCCGTTCGTACCGGACCAGCGCGACCCCTCGGGCACCCCCGATCGCGACCCAGAACCCGAGCCCGAGCCCGAGCGCGCTCCCGCCCCGCCGCCCCGCGACTACTCCTCCCCGCACCTGGCGGGCATGGACGAACTCGGCCCCGAGGAGTCGAACCCCGACTGGTGGCGCACCGACCCCAGCCCCTTCGGACTCGGCGACGGCATGGGAGCGGGTCCCGGCACGGGCACGGGCACCGGCGGCCTCGGCGAGCAGGTGCCGGGCTTCGTCGGCGGCATCGAACTGCCCGAGGTGCTGAAGCCGCCGCCCGTCGACGGGATGGGCGACGGCCGGACGAGCCCGAGTACGGGCCCGTCCTCGCCCCCCGGCCCCCCTTCGGCCCCGGGTACGGGCTCATCAGGCCCCGCGGTGACGGGCGCCTCGACCGTTCCGGCCGCCGAGCCCGGCATGGGCGGCGCCGGTGGCAAGGAGGCGGGCGCGGGAGCGGTCGCCGGAGCGGCCCTTCGACGGCTGTGGCCAGGCCGCGCGGGACGGGGCGGCGGCGCGGCCGAGGGGCCGCGCGTCGGCGGCGTAGTGGAGATCGGCGCCGCCGTGCTGCTCGTCGCGGGCGCGCTGTTCGGCTCGCTCATCCCCCTCGCGGTGGGCTGGCTGGCGGCCTGGTGGTCGCCGCGCCTGAGCCGTACGGAGGCGAAGTGGGCGGCGGCGGGCATGCCGGGGCTGGTGGCGGCGGGTACGGCCGTCTGGATCTGGGGCCGCATCGACGGCCGCTGGGGCGACCCCCTCGCGGAGGGCGGCGAGGCGTTGCAGACCGCGCTGAGTGACGCGTTCCCCGTGCTGCTGCGGATCGCCGCTGTGGCCAGCGCCCTCTTCCTCATCTGGCGCGCCCGCCGCGTCGCGCCCTGACGGGAGGGCCGGCCGAGTAGGGGTGCCCCTGTCCGGGGTCGTTGCGCGGGACCGGTGGGCCGGTGAGGCGGGTGCTGTGGGTCCCGCGCCGGGGGTGCTCCCGCTTGTGGCCGGGTGCGCGTGCCTCGTCGAGCCCGGGGTCGGGGGCGTGCTGTGTGGCTCGGGCCATCGCGTGTCGCCGGTGCTGTGGCGGTCGGGCGGTTCGGGGCAAGGTGCGTTCCCCCGTGCCGGGTGGGCCTGCTCGTGGGCGGGTGCGCGTGATTCGTCGGGCTCGTCGTGTCTGTGGGCGGGCTCCGTTGTCCGGGGTCGTTGCGCGAGGCGGGTGGGCCGGTGAGGCGGGTGCTGTGGGTCCCGCGCCGGGGGTGCTCCCGCTTGTGGCCGGGTGCGCGTGCCTCGTCGGCTCGTCGGGGTGGGCTCGCTCGTGGCCCTGGACAGGGGCGGGTGACCCGGGCCGGGGGATGGGAGAAGGGGGACGAATACTGGGGGGATGATCGCTCAGTTGTTCGCCGCCGCGGGGGTGCTCGCGCTGCTCACCCTCGTGCCCGGTCCCGACATGGCCGTCGTCACCAGGCGCTCCCTCACGTCGGGCCCGGCTGACGGCTACCGCACCGCGGGCGGCATCGTCGCCGGGCTGCTGCTGTGGGGCGTGCTCGCCGTCGTCGGGCTCGCGGCGGTGCTCGCCGCCTCGGCCGTCGCGTACACGGTCGTCAAGGTCCTCGGCGTCCTCTACCTGCTCTACCTCGGCATCCAGGCGCTCTGGAACAGCCGCCGCAACGCCACCGCGACCACCGTGGCCCCTCTGCCCGAGGAAGCGCCCTCCCTCCGGAGCGGCGGCGGCAACGCCTGGCGCACGGGGCTGACGAGCAATCTGCTCAACCCGAAGATCGCCGTCTTCTACACCGGGCTCCTTCCGAGCCTCGCGCCCAGCGACCTCCCCGTACCGCTCGGTCTCGCGATCCTCGTCGCGCTGCACCTGGTGATGACGATGGCGTGGCTGAGCGGGTACGTGTACCTCGTCTCCCGCGCCCGCTCGGTCTTCGAGCGGCCCCGCGTGCGGCGCGCCATGGACCGGGTGACCGGTGTCGTGCTGATCGCCTTCGGCGTGCGGCTCGCGACCGAGGGCGCCTGATTCCGACGGCTTGCTGAATCGTCATTCAGCAAGCACTCACGGTCCGCCTACCCGGCGGTCGCGGCCCCATGCCTGTGGGGATGTTCACGACCGCACAAGGGGTGAAAACCCCTGCATACAGGGGCAGATGGGCGCCGTGTGCTCGTCTAGGGTCCGGCCATGCGTACCACCGGAACTTCCCCCTCCAGCGGAGGCACACGGCCCGCATCCGCACCCGCATCCGCACCCGCATCCGCACCCGCGCACCGCGACCCCTCCGCACGCCGCGACCACCCCGTCCGCGTCCTGCGGCACGTGTGGATACCGCTCAAGGACGGGACGCGGCTCGCCGCCCGTGTCTGGCTGCCCGCCGACGCGACGGGGCCCGTCCCGGCGGTGCTGGAGTACATCCCGTACCGCAAGAACGACGGCACCGCGCCTCGCGACGTCACCCTCCACGGGCAGTTCGCGCGGGCAGGGTACGCGGCGGTCCGCGTCGACTGCCGTGGCAGCGGGGACTCGGACGGCGTCATGCTCGACGAGTACCACCCCACCGAGCTGGCCGACGCGCTCGAAGTCCTCGCCTGGATCGAGGAGCAGGAGTGGTCCGACGGGCAGGTCGCGATCATCGGCAAGTCCTGGGGCGGCTTCAACGGGCTCCAGATCGCCGCGCTCGACCCGCCCCAGTTGCGCTGCGTCGTCACCGTCTGCTCCACCGACGACCGCTACGCGGACGACGTGCACTACTCGGGCGGCTCGCTGCTCGCCTCCGAGATGCTGCCCTGGGCGGCGACGATGCTCGCCTGCAACGCACGCGCCGGAGACCCCGCCGTGCTCGGCGACTCCTGGCGCGCGAAGTGGCTGGAGCGACTGGAGAAGACCGTCCCGTACGCCGAGGAGTGGGTCTCCCACCAGCGGCGGGACGCGTACTGGGCGCACGGCTCGGTCTGCGAGGACTACTCCGCGATCAAGGTGCCCGTCTACGCGGTCGGCGGCTGGCTCGACCCGCACAGGGGAGCCGTCCTCCGGCTGATGGAGGGCCTGGACGCGGTGGGCGTGCCCGTCAAGGCCATGATCGGGCCCTGGGCGCACACCTACCCGCACCAGGCGGAGCCCGGGCCCGCGATGGACTTCCAGGGCGAGTGCGTGCGCTGGTTCGCGCACTGGATGGGCCCCGACGTCCCCGACGTCCCCGACGGTGACGAGGACACCGACACCGGCGACGGGATCATGGACGAGCCCCGGCTGCGCGTGTGGATGCCGGACCCCGTACCCGTCGGCTCCGACCGTGAGACGCGCCCCGGACGCTGGGTCGCCGAGCCGTCCTGGCCCGCGCCCGGCGTCCAGCACCGCCGCACCCCACTGGCCGGACCGGGCGGGTTGACCAGCCCGGACGGCGGGCCCGGGACCGCCGTGCTGCGCTCGCCGCTCGCACTCGGCGCCGCCTCCGGCGACTTCCTCAAGTCCGGTGACGTGCCGGGCCGGGACACGGACCAGGCCGCCGACGACGGCCGCTCGTACACCTTCACCGGACCCCCGCTCCCCGAGAGGCTGGAGATCCTGGGCGCGCCCGAGGTCACCCTGCGCGTCACCAGCGACCGCCCCCAGGCGCAGTTGGCCGTGCGGCTGTGCGAGGTCGCCCCTGACGGCAGCTCGCGGCTGGTCACGACGGGCCTGCTCAACCTCACCCATCGCGACGGGCACGCCGAGCCCGGCCCGCTGGAGCCGGGCCGGGCCTATGAGGTGACCGTGCCGCTCTTCGCGACAGGGCACGCCTTCGGCGCGGGCAACAGGGTGCGCGTCGCCGTCTCCGCCTCGCTGTGGCCGTGGGCCTGGCCCTCGCCCGAGGAGGTGGCGCTCACGCTCGACACCGGGTACGGCGAACTGACGCTTCCCGTACGGGAGCCGCGCCCCGACGAGGAGGCCGCGCTGCGCCCGTACGGCCCGCCCCGCGAGGGCCCGCCGCACAGCGTCTGGCTGACCCCGATCCCGGGCGAGCGGCGCGTCGAGTACGACGCGGAGACCGGCGAACAGGTGATCACCACCACCCCGGCCGACGGCGTCATGACCGACCACGCCGACGGGCTGACCCGCGGCGGCGAGGCTCTCGACCGCTTCCGCCTCGTCGAGGGCGACCCGCTCTCGGCGACCGTCGAGAGCGAGCGCGAGGAGACACTGAGCAGAGGAGAGTGGGCCGTGCGCGTGCACACCCGTTCCCGGATGACCGCCGACGCGCACGAGTTCTGCGTCGTCAACCACCTGGCCGCCTACGAGGCCGTGACCGGGGCCGAGGCCGACGGGGAGGGTGCCGCCGAGCGCGAGGTCTTCGCGCGTACGTGGACGTTCTCCGTGCCCAGGGACCAGGTGTGAAGGTGTGAGTGTCCCCGTCCGGGACGTCAGCCCGCGAGGTCCTTCTCGATCTCGTCCAGGACGCGGTTCGCCGCCGTGTAGCCGATGCCCTGGATCCACAGCTCGTCCTCGACGTGGAAGACCTTGCCGTCCTTCACCGCCCGCATGTTCTTCCACAGCGGGCTCTTGACCGCCTTGGCCTCGCCCGACTTCCCGGGACTGCCGTAGGAGGTGTAGAAGACGGCGTCCGCGTCGGCCTCGTCGATCCGCTCGGGGCTGATGTCCGTCGCCAGGCCGCCGTAGTCCTTCGCCTCCCGCGCCACCTTCGGGCGGCCGAGGCCGACGTCCTTGAGGACGGTGGCGATGAAGCTCTTCTCGCCGTAGACGCGGGTGTCGGCGCCCTCGACGAACCGGACGACGTTCGTCTCGATGTCCTTCGCCTCCGCCGCGCCGCCGAGCGCGGCGGTGACCTCGCCCGCGTGCCGCTCGTAGTCGGCGAGGACCTTCTCGGCCTCGTCCTTCTTGCCGAGCGCGTCGGCGTGCGTGCGGAAGTTCCGCTTCCAGGGGTAGCCCGTCGACTCGGTCATCACCGTGGGGGCGATGGCCTTGAGCTGCGAGTAGTTCTTGTCGTCCCGCACGGCGCTGGTGAGGATGAGGTCCGGGTTCAGTGCGGCGATCTTCTCCAGGCTGGGTGAGCCGATGGTGCCGACGTTCTCGATGCCCTCCACTTTCTCGTCGGGCAGATAGCCGAGGAAGCTCTTGCCGACGTCCGCCTTCGTCGCGCCGACCGGCTTGACGCCCAGCGTGATCGCGGAGTCCAGCTCGGCGGTGTCCAGGACCACCACGCGCTCCGGTTCGTTCGGCACGGAGACCACGCCCTTGGCCGTCTTCACGGGGTGCGTGCCCTGGTTCCGCTTCGCGCCTCCGTCCGAGTCCGGGTCCGGGTCCGCGCCGGCGCCGCACGCCGAGAGGCCCAGCGCGGCCGAGAGCACGAGCGCGACGGCGGCGGCACGGCGCCGTCGGTGGAGGGACGAGGGGGAGGTCGCCTTCATGGGTTCGCCTTCCTGGGAGAGCGGGACGTGCTCGGGGAACGGAGGGGGACGGCGTCCTCGGGGGCCTCGCCGTGGCCGTGTGCGTGACCGTGGCTGTGGCCGTGACCGTCGTCCGGCTGCCACGGCGACCCCGGCACGACCAGGGGCGAGCCCGTCACCGGGTCGGGCACCACGACCGACTCCAGCCCGAAGACCTCCCGTACGAGACGCGCGTCGACGATGTCCGAGGGCCGCCCCCGCGCCACGATCCGGCCCTCCCGCATGGCGACGAGGTGGTCGGCGTAGCGCGCCGCCTGGTTGAGGTCGTGCAGCACCATCACGACCGTACGGCCGCGTTCGCGGTTCAACTGCCGCACCAGGTCCAGGACTTCGACCTGGTGGGCGATGTCGAGATACGTCGTCGGCTCGTCGAGCAGCAGCAGATCCGTCTCCTGCGCCAGCGCCATCGCGATCCACACGCGCTGCCGCTGCCCGCCCGACAGCTCGTCCACGGGGCGCGCGGCGAGCCCGGCCGTGTCCGTGCGCTCCATCGCGTCCGTCACCGCGCGCTCGTCCTCCGCCGACCACTGCTGCCACCAGCGCTGATGCGGCTGACGGCCGCGCGAGACGAGATCCGCGACGGTGATCGCCTCCGGCGCGGCGGGCGACTGCGGCAACAGGCCGACCGCCAGGGCGATCTGCCGCGTCGGCACGCTCGCCAGCTCCCGCCCGTCCAGCAGCACACTGCCGCCGCGCGGCTTCAGCAGCCGCCCCAGCGCGCGCAGCGTCGTGGACTTGCCGCAGGCGTTCGGGCCGACGACGACGGTGACCTCGCCGTCCGGCACGTCGAGGTCCAGTCCGGTGACGACCGTGCGGTCGTCGTACGCGAGCGTCAGCCCCCGCGCGGCGAGCCGGGAGGGTGTGCGGTCCGTGCTGCTGCTCATGCGGTGGCTCCGGTACGGGAGTTACGGGTCCGGGCATGGGGAACCCGGCCGCCGCCACCGCTCCGCAGCAGCAGCCAGATCAGATACGGGGCGCCGATCGCCGCCGTCAGCACCCCCACGGGCAGCTCCGTCGGCGCGAACAGCCTGCGCGCCAGCAGATCGCCGACGGTGACGATGACCGCGCCGAGCAGGGCCGAGGACAGCAGCGGGATCTGCGCGGTACGGGTGAGGCGGCGCGCGATCTGCGGGGCCAGCAGCGCGACGAAGTCGACGGGGCCCGCCGCGCCCGTGGCGACCGAGGCCAGCACGACGCCCGTCAGCGTCAGGCCCAGCCGGGTGCGGCCGAGACGGACGCCGAGCGCGGTGGCGGTGTCGTCGTCGAGGACGACGTTCCGCTGCGCGCGCGCCGCCCACACCACGCACGGCAGCGCCACCAGCAGCGCGACACCCAACGGCACCGCCTGCTCCGTGCCCCGGCCGTTCAGCGAACCGGTCATCCACACCTTGGCCTGCTGCGCCACCAGATAGTCGCCCTTGGTCAGGAAGAGCTGGGTGACGGAGCGCAGCGCGACGGAGACGCCGATGCCGATCAGCACGAAGCGGGCCGCGTGCCGCGCGGCGTGCGGGCCGCCGCGCCAGGCGACGGCGTACACCAGCGCGGCGGCGAGGACGCCGCCCGCGACGGAGAGATACGGCAGTACGGCGGACGACGTCACCCCGAACGTCATCGCGCCCACCGTCACCGCGGCCGCGCCGTGCGTGACGCCGATGATCTCCGGGCTCGCGAGGGGGTTGCGGGCGACGGTCTGGATCAGGGCTCCGGCGACGCCCAGCGCGGCGCCCGCCATGAGGCCGACGAGGAGGCGGGGGAGGCGGAGCGTGCGGACGACCAGCTCGTCCGGAGACGGCTGGTCGAGCAGGACCCTGATGACCTCGGCCGGTGACACGGTGGTCTCGCCGAGGGCGAGGGCCGCGACGGTCGCCGCGGCGAGTGCCACGGCGAGCGTGGCGGCGGTGGCGCCGGCACGCCGATGCACCAGGAACGAGACCGCCCCCACCCTGAGGGATCGCACGTCACTCATCCGTCAACTCCCCTTCCGGGGTTGGCCCCTGCATGGGGTGTTGCGCGGGACGGTTGGCCGGTGACGGGGTTGCCGTAGGGTCCCGCGCCAATTTTTGTGCCCCAGCACGTGGGGCGGGACGCTGCGCTGTGCGGGGCGTTGTGTTCCGGGTGCGGCCCGGTGGCTTCGGCGCGGCGTGTGGTTGCGGTGCGGTGCGGCTGGCGCCGCGTGATTCTTGGTTTCGGCCGGTGGTTGTGGGGTTGCTGTGTGGTGGGGGTCGGTGCCGCGCCGGGGTGTCTCCTCGGGCGGCGACAAGTGCGGGTCTCGTTGCTTGCTTTCCCCCGGCACTCGTCGCCACCACTTGCGGGGACACCCCACCGCACCCCCTCCCACCCGGTGGCCAACGAACGGTCGGTGCCCCCTCCGCTTGTTCCCACGCTGTGGACCGGCGCCGTGCCGGAGGGGCTCCGCCCCTGTTGGGGAAGCCGACGGCGACGGCTCGCCATTGTTGTGGGCAGGCGTTCCGCTCGGCGAGGGGGCACCTCCCAGCGTTAGCTGGAGGAGGGTGGGCACAACCCGTGCCACCGGGCCGCAGCACGCGGACGAAAGCCCAGGGGGCAATTGGGTCGGCGCACCCCGTGAGGGCTTCACCCCGCGCCCCGTGAAGGGGTGCCGTCCCGGTGAAGGGGGAACCCTGTGCTTCATGGCGCGCCCCGCGAAGGGGGGCCGCGCCGGAGCAGGGCGATGAGGAACGGGGCGCCGAGGAGCGCCGTCAGCACGCCTGCCGGGACCTCACCGGGCCGCAGCACCACGCGCCCCACCACGTCGGAGACGACAAGCACCGTCGCCCCCAGCACCGCGGCCATGGGCAGCAGCCACCGGTGCCCGCCCCCCACCACCGCGCGAGCGACATGCGGCACGGCGAGCCCCACGAACGCGATGGGCCCGGCGGCGGCCACCCCCACCCCGGTGAGGACGGTCGCGCCGAGGCCGCCCACCACCCGCACCGTCGCGACGTTCTGCCCGAGCCCCTTCGCCACGTCCTCGCCCAGCGCCAGCGCGTCCAGCCCGCGCGCCGCGACGAGGACGAGCAGCACGCCGGCGAGGAGGAACGGCCAGACCTGGCCCGCGATCTGCGCGTCGCGCCCCGTGAGCGAGCCGACCTGCCAGAAGCGGAACTCGTCCAGCGCGGCGGCCCGCGTCGTCAGGATCGCGGAGATGACGGAGACGAGGAGCGCGTTGACGGCCGCCCCCGCGAGGGCCAGCGTGACGGGGCCGGCGCCGCCCACGCCGCCCCGCGCCGCCGTCCGCGCGGCGATCGCGTAGACCGCGACTCCGGCGACCGCCGCGCCGAGGAACGCGAACCAGACGTACCCGGCCAGCGTGTGCACCCCGGCGAAGGCGATGGCGCACACGACACCCGCTGACGCGCCCTGGCTGACGCCGAGGATGCCGGGCTCGGCGATGGGGTTGCGGGTCAGGCCCTGCATGACCGTGCCCGCGAGACCGAGCGCGGCGCCGACCAGCACGCCGACGACCGTGCGCGGGACGCGCAGTGTGCGCACGACCTCCGCCGCGTCGCCGTCGCCGCCGTGCAGGAGGACGTCCCACACCACCGCCGGCGCGATCGGCCGCGCCCCGACCGCGAGGCTCAGCAGCACCGCGCACACCAGCGCGCCACAGGCGCCGAGGAGGAACCCGGCCCGCCGGACGGCCGCCGCACGCCGCGCGGCACCGGAGCGTCCGCCTCCGTGCGGCCCGTCGGACCGGCCGCCGCCACCGTCGTCGGCCGTGCCGTGCGAGGGCCGGTGCGGTGGAGTCGTCGGAGCAACTGGCATCGCGTCCTCGGCACTTGGCTCGCGGGGATCGGTCAGCTTAGGCGGACCTCAGTTTACGGGCCTTGGCAAGGCAGAATGTTCGACATGGATTCGCACGTCTCGCCCCAGCAGCCCTCACACGGCCCGACCGTCGGCTTCGATCTCGACATGACGCTGATCGACTCCCGTCCTGGCATCAAGGCCACGTACGAGGCGCTGCGCGCCGAGACCGGCACGTACATCGACGCGGATCTCGCCATCACCCGCCTCGGCCCGCCGCTGGAGACGGAGCTGGCGCACTGGTTCCCGGCCGAGGAGATCGCGGCGGTGGGCGAGCGCTACCGCGAGCTGTACCCCGCGTACGCCATCGCCCCGTCCCCGGCCATGCCGGGCGCGCGGGAGGCGGTCGCCGCGGTGCGGGCCGCGGGCGGCCGGGCCGTCGTCGTCACAGCGAAGCACGAGCCGAACGCGAAACTGCACCTCGCGCACCTGGGCATCGAGCCGGACGCGACCGTCGGCTGGCTGTGGGCGGAGGCCAAGGCGGAGGCGCTGCGCGAGCACGGCGCGACGGTCTACGTCGGCGACCACATCGGCGACGTGCGCGGCGCGAAGGCCGCCGGCGCGCTCTCGGTCGCGGTGCCGACGGGGCCGTGCGACGCGGCGGAGCTGCGCGAGGCCGGTGCGGACGTGGTGCTGGAGGGCGGGCTCGGGGAGTTCCCCGCCTGGCTGGCCGCGTACACGGCGGCCTGAGCCCTCACGGGCACCCTGGACCCCGGGGGCTACGACTTCGCCGCGCGCCGCTGCGCCGCCGCCGACCGCACGAGCCCCGCCGCGGCGAGCACGAAGCCCGCGCCCATCAGCATGCAGACGAAGTACGCGGGGGCGGGAAAGGGCTCCGTACCCAGGAACAGCGGGGCCACGGTGACCACCGTGGCGACGGCGCCGAGGAGGAAGACGACGCCTCCGAGGCGTACGAGAAGATCACCAGCGCGGGACGTTTCAGCGTTCACAAGCCCAGGGTAATTCGGTGAGCAAGTGCACCGAGGAACCCCTCGGCGGCATCTTGTCACCGGGCTCCGGACCATTAGCCTTGGTGCTTAGCGGGTCATGCGGCCCGCTCGACTGCTATTCAGACCCTTTTCAGGTTGTTTCCAGGTTGCGGCAGCCCGGCTGCCCGGACGAGTACGAGGACGAGGACAGACGTGCCTACCGGCAAGGTCAAGTGGTTCAACAGTGAGAAGGGCTTCGGCTTCCTCTCCCGCGACGACGGCGGTGACGTCTTCGTGCACTCGTCAGTGCTCCCCGACGGCGTGGACAGCCTCAAGCCCGGACAGCGTGTGGAGTTCGGCGTCGTCGCAGGCCAGCGCGGTGACCAGGCACTCTCGGTCGCGTTGCTCGACCCTGCGCCCTCTGTCGCGGCGGCCCAGCGCCGCAAGCCGGACGAACTGGCCTCCATCGTCCAGGACCTCACCACCCTGCTGGACGGCGTCTCGCAGTCCCTGGAGCGCGGCCGTTACCCGGACAAGCAGCACGGCCGCAAGATCGCGGGCATGCTCCGCGCCGTGGCCGACCAACTGGACGTCTGAGCCCCGCCGCCCCCGTCCAGGGCGCCCGGGGCGGTCCGCCACCGCCCCGGGACCTGTTTCACCTACCGGCCGACCGGCCGATCACGCGCCGACGTCGACGCCGACGCCGATGCGACGTGTCTACGGGAAGGCCAGCGCGTCCGGCCGCAGCGGCGGCACGAGCCCTTCCGCCGCCGCCCTGGTGAGCAGGCCGCGCACCGCCGCGTAGCCGTCCTCGCCGAGGTCGGCCGTGAACTCGTTGACGTAGAGCCCGATGTGCTGATCGGCGACGGCCGGGTCCATCTCCTGCGCGTGTTCCATTACGTATGGGCGCGACGCCTCGGTGTCGTCCCAGGCCATCCGTACGGACGCCGTCGCCGACTCCGCCAGGACGCGCAGCGTCTCCTCGCCCAGCGAGCGTTTGGCGATGATGGCGCCGAGCGGGATGGGCAGCCCGGTGGTGGCCTCCCAGTGCTCGCCCATGTCGGCGAGGCAGTGCAGGCCGTACTCCTGGTAGGTGAACCGGGCCTCGTGGATGACCAGTCCGGCGTCCACCTTGCCGTCGCGCACGGCGGGCATGATCTCGTGGAACGGCATCACGACGACCTCGCCGACGCCGCCCGGCACCTCGTCGGCCGCCCACAGCCGGAAGAGGAGGTACGCCGTCGAGCGCTCGCTCGGCACGGCGACCGTCCTGCCGCTCAGCGACGTACCGGACGTGCCGGATTCGCGGGTGAGGACCAGCGGGCCGCAGCCACGGCCGAGCGCGCCGCCGCACGGCAGCAGCGCGTACTCCTCCAGCACCCAGGGCAGCACCGCGTAGGACACCTTCAGGATGTCCAGTTCGCCGCGTTCGGCCATGCCGTTGGTGATGTCGATGTCGGCGAAGGTGACGTCGAGCGGGGGAGCGCCGGGGACGCGGCCGTGGGCCCAGGCGTCGAAGGCGAAGGTGTCATTGGGGCACGGTGAGAACGCGATCTTCAGCGGTCCGCCGACGCCCGTTCCGGTGTCGCTGCCGCTGTCGCTGTCGGTGCTGCTCATGCCTTCCATGCTCGCAGCACGGGCAACAGTGCCTCGAAGGCACCCCCGAGCACGCCGAGCGCCTCGGGGATGCGCCACGCGGCGCGGTCGCGGGGTCCGACGGGGTTGGAGACGGTACGGATCTCCAGCACCGGCACCCCGTGCGCCGAGGCCGCCTCCGCGACGCCGAAGCCCTCCATGGCCTCGGCGGCCGCGCCCGGGTGGAGCGCGGCCAGTTCGGCGGCCCGCTCGGCGGTGCCGGTCACGGTGGAGACGGTGAGCACGGGCCCGGTGACGGCACCCGTCGCCCCGGCGGCGGCGCGCACCAGACCGGCCGGGGGGTGGTGCGTGTCGGTGCCGAAGCCGAGTGCGGTGACGGGCGCGAAGCCCTCGGCCGTACGGGCGCCCAGATCGGCCGCGACGATCGCCGACGCGACGACGACAGCGCCGAGCGGCGCCCCCGCCCCCGCCCCGGCCCCCGCTCCGGAAGCCGCGAAGCCGCCGCCGATCCCCGCCGAGACGACCAGCCCGTACGGCTCGTCCGCGACGGCCGCCGCGGTCAGCGCCGTCGCCGTCCCCGCGGCAGCGGCGGCGGGGCCGACTCCGGCGGCCAGGACGTCGAGCACGAGGGGGCCTTGGCCGGGTCCGTCGTCGGCGGCGTCGGCGGGCCGCACGCGGTGTGCCTCGTAGCCGCCGGGGAGGGCGCGCGGCTGTGTGTCCCGTGCCTCCTCGCCGCAGGCGCGCGTCACCGCGTCGCGCTCGGGTGCGACGGCGGTGACGACGAGGACGTTCACGGGATGCGGTCCTGGGGAGCTGGTGGGGGTCAGTCGTCGCTCTTGAGCTTCAGGTGCCAGATGCCCTTGAACTCGCTGCCGTCCGCCACGACGATGCTGACCTGCGCGGTGTCCGTCGAGGTGGTCTGCCCGCCGGCGCTCTGCTGCTGGAAGAAGGCGTCACCGGGGAAGGTGTAGTACGTCTTCTTGATCGGATCGGGCAGCGCGGGCTGGCCGTTGACGAACAGCAGCCAGCCGTCCTCGGCCATGTCCGGCTCGACGCCGACGCGCAGCTTGTCGCCCAGGCCGACCGTGACGGTCTTCTCGGCCTTCTCGCTCAGGCACTTCTTGGCCTCACCCTGCGGGATGGCCTTGCCGTCGTTGTAGCAGGCGGCCTCTGTGGTCACGCTGTCGCCGTTGACGGTCGCGGTCGCCACGGGGGTGGGCTTCTCGCAGGCGGAGAGGGCGAGAAGGCCGAGGGAGACGGCACCGATGGCAGTGGCGGTGCGGACACCCCGCCGGGAGATCGCGTAGCTCATAGCGGGCAGGCTACCGGGCGGTCGGGGTCAGGCGACGCGGGGGTGCGGCGTGCCGCGTCCGGCTGAGGTCAGCAGACCCCGTACGGTCGTCGCCGCTCCGGCCGCGACGACGGCGGCGCCGACACCCATGCCGAGCGGCCCGATCAGCGGCAGCGCGATGCCGACGGCCCCGCCCGCGACCCACGACATCTGCATCAGCGTCTCCGAGCGCGCGAAAGCCGACGTACGGACCTCCTCGGGCACGTCGCGCTGGATCAGCGCGTCGAGCGACAGCTTGCCGAGCGCCTGCGCGATTCCGGCGGTGGCGGCGACGGCGGTCACGAGGACGGTGCCGTAGAGCGCGGCGGCCGTCACCGTCGCGGCCAGCGCGAGGGCCAGCACCGTCGCGATGATCACCTCGGGCCCGCGCGCCCTGAGCCAGGCGCCGATGGCCGTGCCCAGCGCGTTCCCCGTACCGGCCGCGACGCCGGCGAGAGCGAGGGAGAACGCCGCCGACAGCCCCGACAGCGGGTGCTCGCGCAGCAGGAAGGCGAGGAAGAAGGTGAGGAAGCCGGAGAGGGCGCGCAGCGAGGAGTTGGCGAGGAGCCCGGCGCGCACGGAGACCCCGACCGTCCGCAGCCCCGGCCGCCGCCCGCTCCCGCCCCCGCCCCTGTCCGCCTCGGGCGTGTGCTCCTGCTGCCCCCGCCCCTGTCCCCGCTCCGTGTGCGCGGGGGCGAGGCGGGCGCGCCGCTCGCCCTTCGCCGAGTCGACCTTGTGGGGGAGGGAGAAGGAGAGAAAGGTGCCGAGGACGAAGACGGCGAAGGCCCCGTACAGCGGCCAGGGTTCGCCGAGCTGATGCAGCCCGGCGCCGATCGGGGCCGCCGCACCGGTGGCGAGCAGCCCGGCGAGCGTCACCCGCGAATTCGCCTTGACCAGCGAGAACGCGCGCGGCAGCAGTCGCGGCACGACGGCGGAGCGCACCACTCCGTACGCCTTCGACGACACCAGCACCCCGAGCGCCGCCGGATACAGCTCAAGACCGCCCGTCGCCACGGCCCCCGCCATCGCCAGCGCGAGCAGCGCCCGCGCCAGCATCGCCGCGGCCATCGCCGCGCGCCGCCCGTGCGGCACGCGGTCCAGCAGCGGCCCGATCACGGGCGCCAGCAGCGCGAAGGGGGCCATGGTGACGAGGAGGTACAGCGCGACCCTGCCGCGCGCCTCGCCCGTCGGCACGGAGAAGAAGATGGTCGAGGCGAGCGCGACGGTGATCATCATGTCGCCCGCCGAGTTCACCGCGTGCAGCTCGATCAGCTTGCCCAGACCCGACTCGCCCGCGCCCTGCGCGTGCGTCGCGCGGCGGACACGGCGCGCCAGCGCGGCGGGCGGGCGCCTTACGGCACGCGCCGCACGCCGCAGCGGATGAGGACGGGGCTCTGGCGCCACGGACTCCAGTGTGCCCCAGCGGCGCGCCCGGGACGCGTGACCGACGGGTTCCCCGTGTCCCGTCACCCCGGCCGTCACCCCCGCCGCCGCTCCGCCCGCCGTTACGGCCGCTCCGCCGTGTGGAGCCCGCGCCGCGCGGCCTTCCGGGGGACTTTGGACGGGTGCCCGACGGCCGCTTACGGGCCCCGGCGCCCCGTGCCGCGGCCGTATTCCGGCGCTCGACGGGCCGCGCCGCGCGCCCCGGCGCCGCCTCTCGGAGTCCTCTTAGCTCCCTCTCCTACATACCTCTCGTAATCCGTGGGGTAGCGTGGGTAAACGGTGCGCTCCGCACGGCCCCCGAGCGGTGGCGCGGACGTCGCAGCGGTCCTCGGGTTCCGCTCCGTCCACTCCCCGCCGTCCTTTCGTCGGCCGCCGTACGGGCAGCGCACGCCGACAACGGCGCTACGGCGTAGGAGAGACGATTCTTGTGAGTGCTGCATGAGTGCCGCGACGAGTGCCGCGACGACAGCGTCGCCGACGCGAAGCGCCCGCGCCCGCCGCGCCCCCGACCGGCTGTGCGCCGAGGCGGTGGACCTCGCGCGCGAGGCGGTCGAGGAGACCGCGGGAAGCGGGTCGGTCGGGCCGCACATCGAGGCCGTGGCCGACGCCGACCGCGTGGTGACGCACCTCTTCGAATGCCTCGACCCCGCCTATCGCGGGTGGCGCTGGGCGGCGACGGTCGCGCGCGCCTCGCGGGCGAAGGTCGTCACGCTGGACGAGACCGTCCTCCTCCCAGGGCCCGACTCCCTCCTCGCCCCCGAATGGGTGCCCTGGAGCGAGCGGCTGCGCCCCGGCGACCTCGGGCCCGGCGACCTCCTGCCGACCGAAGCGGAGGATCTCCGGCTGGAGCCGGGCTTCTCCGGCGAGGAGGAGCCGCCGCCGAACTCCGCGCTCTCCGAAGAGGCGCGGCACCGTGCGGAGCTGGCCGAGCGGGCGGCGCTGCGGGACGGTGCGGAGGCCGACGGCGTCGAGGACCTCGAGGTGCGGCCCGGGCCCCCGGACGCTTCGGGTGAGACCGCCGGTGCGCCCTCGCGGGGCAGCATCACGGCTGTCGCCGAGGAACTGGGCATGCCGCGGCCGCGGGTCCTGTCCCGGTACGGGCTGCACGTGGCGGCCGACCGCTGGGAGGAGTCCTACGGGCCCAAGACGGCCATGGCGCAGGCCGCTCCCGCGAACTGTGTGAGCTGCGGGTTCCTTGTACCGCTGTCCGGGTCGTTGCGGCAGGCGTTCGGGGTCTGCGCGAACGAGTTCAGTCCCGCTGACGGGCGGGTCGTGTCGTTGGCGTTCGGCTGCGGGGGGCACTCCGAGGCCGCGGTGATGCCGCGTCCGCCCCAGCCGCCCCCTCACGTCATCGACGAAACCCTCGCCGACGACTTCACCCTCCACGACGCGCCCGGCACGGGCGCAATCTGAAACGCGGGGTCGCCCCTTCACCGGTTGCCCCCCTTCACGGGGTGCGCGGTGAAGCCCACACGGGGTGCCCGGCCTCACGGGGGTGCGCCTTCCCTGGTGCCTCTTGGGGTTGCGTGCGCGTGTGACGGCCCGGTGACACGGGTTGTGCCCGCCCTCCCCCAGCTACCGCTGGAAGGTGCCCCCTCGCCGAGCGGGACGCCTGCCCACAACAGTGGGGGCTGGGCCTGTACCGCCAGATGCGGGCACACAGCATGGGGACAAGTGGAGGGGTCACCGACCTGCGGTTGGCCACCGGGTGGGAGGGGACGTGGTGGGGTGTCCCCGCAAGTGGTGGCGACGAGTGCCGGGGGAAACCCGTAAACGAGACCCGCACTTGTCGCCGCCCGAGGAGACACCCCGGCGCGGCACCGACCCCACCCACACACCAACCCCACAACCACGGTCCGAGCCATGAATCACGCGGCGCCAGCCGCGACGTACCGGTCCATACGCCGCGCCGAAGCCACCGGCCAGGCAGCCGAACACGGCGCCAAGCCACACGACGGCACCCCGACGAGGGGCGCAAAAATCAGCGCGGGACCCTACAGTGCGCACCACACGGGCCGAGCGTCCCGCGCAACAGCCCCGTGAAGAGGGCACCCCCGAACGTCGAACCGCACAGCGCACGCGGGGCGTAGAGGTGACCGACTTCGTGGCGCCGTCCCGGTAGGGATACCGTCACCCGTCAGATGACGGGCGCGGGCCGCAGGCCGGTACCCACGGCACGGAGGGAGACGACGTGAGCGGCGGCGGGACGGTGATGGGGAGCGGCGACCCCGGGGCAGCAGCGGAAACGCACACGGACCCCTTGAACACCGCAAGGCTCAGGCGCGGCGTCCTGGACGCGTGGGCCGCGTCCAGCACCCGTTTCCGCGAGGACGCCAACGCCGAGCAGGAACTGGTCCTCGGCGGCTACCGCGACCGCCTCATCGTCGAGCTGGCCCAGAACGCCTCGGACGCGGCAGCCCGCGCAGGCGTCCCCGGACGGCTGCGCCTGACGCTCCGCGACGGCGTGCTCGTCGCCGCCAACACGGGCCGCCCCCTGGACGCGGAGGGCGTCGAGTCCCTGTCGACGCTCCGCGCCTCCGCGAAGCGCGAGGACAACCCCGAGTCGTCGGACGGCGCCCCGACCGTCGGCCGCTTCGGCGTCGGGTTCTCCGCCGTGCTGGCCGTCACCGACGAGCCGACCGTCGTCAGCCGCACGGGCGGCGTCCGCTGGTCGCTCACCGAGGCCCGCGAGCTGGCGCTGGAGCGCGCCGCCACCGGCGACGTCCCCGCGCTCGCGGACGAACTGCGGCGCCGCGACGGCCACGTACCGCTGCTGCGCCTCCCGCTGCCTGCCGAGGGCATGGCCCCGGAGGGCTACGACACCGCCGTCGTGCTGCCGCTGCGCGACACGGCCGCGCGCGAGCTGACGGAGCGCCTGCTCGACGCCGTCGACGACGCGCTGCTGCTGACGCTCCCCGGCCTGGCCGAGATCGTCGTCGAGACCCCGGACACGACGCACAACCCGGACGTGGCCGGTCCCCGCGTGCTGACGCGGCACGAGGAGGGCCCGTATGTACGGGTTGAGGACTCGGCCGCCGACGCTCCGACCCGCTGGCGGGTCGCCACCGATGGCGGGTACGCGGACGCGGCGCTGTTCGCCGACCGTCCCGTCGAGGAGCGGCTGCGCCGGGCCTGGTCGGTGACCTGGGCCGTGCCTGTGGACGCGGAGGGGGCGCCCGTACGGCCGCGTACGGCGCCGTTCGTGCACGCGCCCACGCCCACGGACGAGCCGCTCGGCGTGCCCGCGCTGCTCATCGCGTCGTTCCCGCTGGAGCCGACGCGGCGTCACGTCGCGCCGGGCCCGCTGAGGGACTTCCTGCTGGCGCGCGCCGCCGACGCGTACACCGCGCTGCTGCGCGACTGGCGGCCCGTCAGCTCCGCCACCGTGGGGCTGGTGCCGGGCCCGCTGGGCAAGGGCGAGCTGGACGGTGAGCTGCGACGGCTGCTGCTGGAGCGGCTGCCTGGCGTCCCGTTCCTCGCGGGCGCCGCGACCGACGAGGACGAGGCGAGCGACGGCGGGTCCGGCGCGCGCGGCGAGCCCGTCGTGCTGCGTCCGCGCGACGCGGAGATCGTGGAGGGCGCCGGGGCCGGAACGGTGGACGTGCTGGCCGAGCTGTTCCCGAGCCTGCTGCCCGCCGGGCTGGAGCGCCGCACGGAGCTGCGCGTGCTGGAGGTCGCGCGCGTCCCGCTGGGCGAGGTCATCGACCGCCTGGCCGGGGTGGTGCGCGCCCCGGAGTGGTGGCGTCGGCTCTATGACTCGCTGGCCGGTGTGGACCCGGACCGGCTGACCGGTCTTCCCGTACCGCTGGCGGGCGCCCAGGCCGGAGCCGCCGGGGGCGCGCGGACGACGATCGGGCCCCGGCAAGTGCTCCTTCCCCTCCCCGAATCCGTCATCGCGCCGGAACGGCTCGGGCGCCTGGGTCTGAAGGTCGCCCACGCCGACGCCGTGCACCCGCTCCTGGAGAAGCTGGGCGCGACGCCCGCGACCCCGCGCTCCGTGCTCACCACCCCCCAGGTGCGCGCGGCGGTCGCCGCCTCCCTGGAGGCCGACGACGACTGGGACCTGGACCGTCTCGACCACCTGGAGGAGCAGGGCGGGGACGAGGGCGGCGCGGGCGGGCGTCGCGGACCGCTGGACGCGGAGGAGCTTGCGGAAACGGTTCTCGGGCTCGTACGGGACGCCCGTCTCGCCCCCGGCGACGAGCCCTGGCTCGGCGCGCTCGCTCTCCCCGACGAGGACGGCGAACTGGCCCCCGCGGGCGAACTCGTCTACCCGGGCAGCCCTTTCGAGCGCGTCATCCGCGAGGGCGAACTCGCCGCCTGCGACGCCGAGCTGGCCGAACGCTGGGGCGAGCAGCCGCTGACGGCCGTCGGCGTGCAGGCGGGCTTCGCGCTCGTGCGCGCGACGGACGTCGTCCTCGACCCCGACGAACTGGAACCGCGCGACGCGGACTTCGCCGAGCCGGACGACGTCGGCCTGCTCGACGCCGTCGACGTGTGGTGCGAGGACGTGCTCGACCAGCTCCCGGAGACGGCCGTGCCGCCCGTCGCGTCGGAGATCGTGGCGGTGCGGGACCTGGACCTGGTCGACGACGACCGCTGGCCCGAGGCGCTGGCCATGCTCGCGCAGCCGCCGCTGCGCGACGCGCTGACCGCGCCCGTGCGGGTCCTGCTCCCCGACGGGATCACGGAGACGGTGCGCCCCTACACCGCGTGGTGGCTGCGCGGCCACCCCGTACTGGACGGCCGCCGTCCCGCCGGGCTGCGCGCCGCCGGGGTCGATCCGCTGCTGGACGGGCTCTACGAGGAGGCCGACGCCTCCGGCTTCGGCGACGCGATGGTGCTGCGGGCCCTGGGCATCCGTACGTCGGCCGCCGCGCTGCTGGAGGAGCCGGGCGGCGCGGCCGAACTCCTCGGCCGGCTGGCCGACGACCGGCTGCCGGTGAGCGCGGCCCAGTTGCACGGCCTCTACGGGCTGCTGGCCGAGCTGGAGCCGTCCGAGGTGACGCTGCCGGAGGAACTGCGCGCGGTGACCTTCGCGGACGGTGACGGTGACGGTGACGGCGGTGACGGCGGTGCGGCGCGTGCCGCCGAGACCGAGACCGGGGGCGAGGTCGAGGTCGGGGTCGTGGACGCGCGCGGCGCGGTCGTCGCTGACGCGCCCGACCTCATCCCCCTCGCGGGCTCCCGCGCCCTGCTCCCCGTCAGCCCCGCGCGGGCCGGGGCGCTGGCCGCTGTGCTGGAGGTGCGGCGGCTCAGCGAGGTGGTCGAGGGCGCCGTCGAGGGGGAGGGCACGGAGCGCGATGTGCCCGAGGCCGTCCGCGTCCTCCTGCCGGGCGCGCCCGGCACGTACCGCGAGCACGACGAGCTCTTCGCCGACGGCACCGAACTGGACTGGCGCCTCACCCCCGACGGGGTCCTCCACGCGGCCACGCTGGAAGGCGTGGCCGCCGGGCTGGCCTGGGCGGCGGGCCAGTGGTCGCGGCGCTTCGAGACGGCGGCACTCCTGGAGGACCTGACCAGGGCGGCGGAGCTGGCGGCGGCACGCTGGTTCGACTGAGCGGGACGGGCGGGACGGGCGGGACGGACGGGGCGTACGGGCAGGGCGCCGCGAGCGGGGCCGGGGGCCCTCGCGGCGAAGCCGCAGGTCCGGACCGCATAGGCTCGCCCTTCGGCGGACGGCCGCTCCCAGGCCGTCCGCCGGGGACCGTCCCCATACGGGTCCCCGGAGACGGGAGAGGGAAGCGGGTCAGCATGGCGGCACGGAGCGGGGCGAGCGAGGCGAGCGGGGCGTTCACCGAGGCGCGGGCACGGGAGGTGCTGGCCCTGGCGGGGGAGGACCCCGGGCGGGCGCGGCTGCTGGCGCACGGCGAGAACGCGGTCTTCGTCCTCCCCGGGACCGACGGCGGGACCGGGACCGGGGAGGACGGTGGGGGAGACCCCGCCGTCGCGTCGGCCACGGACCCCGGCGGCGATGGCGACGGCGACGGCGCGTGGACGGGCGGCACCGTCGTCCGCATCGGCCGGGCGCAGCCCGACCTCGTCGCCCGCGCCGCGCACGAGCTGCGCGTCGCCTCGTGGCTGGAGGAGCGCGGCGTGCCCGCCGTACGGGCAGCGCGCGGTGAAGCCGTCGTCATCGAGGGGCACCCGCTCACGTTCTGGCGCCGTCTGCCCGAGCCCGTAAGGACCCCGGGCCCCGGCGACCTCGCCGCGCTGCTGCGCCGCGTCCACGCGCTGCCCGCGCCGCCCTTCGCGCTGCCCCCGCGCGATCTGCTGGGCGGCATCGAGCGCTGGCTGCGGATCGCGGGCGACGCGATCCCGGCCGCCGACGCCGCCTACCTGCGGGCACGCCGCGACGACTTCGCCGCGGCGGCTGCCGAGCTGATCCCCGTGCTGCCGCCGGGCCCGATCCACGGCGACGCGCTGCCCCGCAACATTCAGGTGGGCCCGGACGGACCCGTACTGCTGGACCTGGAGACGTTCTCGCACGACCTGCGGGAACACGACCTGGTGGTCATGGCCCTCAGCCACGACCGTTACGGCCTCGGCGACGAGGGCTACGCCGACTTCACCGGCACCTACGGCTACGACGTGCGCGACTGGCCGGGCTGCGCCGTGCTGCGCGGGGCGAGGGAGACGGCGAGCTGCGCGTGGGTCGCGCAGCACGCGCCGGTGAACCCGGCGGCGGGGCGTGAGTTCGCGCGCCGCGTCGCCTCCCTGCGCGAGGGCGACACGACGGTGCGCTGGCTCCCCTTCTGACCTTCTGACGCTCTGTACCTGACGGCTCTGTACGGGTGCGGGGCCCGTCTGCCTGCACTCTTGTTTCAATACAGAACTGCTCTGTATTGTATTCGCATGGAGTCCGAGACAGGTACGCGGTCCCCCGGTCGGCCGCGCAGCAGGGAAGCGGACGAGGCCATCCTCGCGGCGGCACTCGATCTGCTCATCGAGCGGGGCGTCGGTTGTGTCAGCGTCGAACAGGTCGCGCGCCGCGCCGGAGTCACCCGCGCCACGGTGTACCGGCGCTTCCCCGACCTCACCGCGCTGCTCGTGCGCGCCGTCGAGTGGGAGTACCGCGGCATCGACCCCGAGAGCCTGCACTGGCCGGACGTCGACGCCATGATCTCCGCGTGGGCGGCGCAGCTCAGCCGCCCCCGTGGCCGACGTCTCATGCGCCGCCTGTACGCGGCCGTCGACGACCTCCCCGAGCTGCTGCGCGCCTACGCCGACGTGCACGGTCACCGTCGGACGGAGGCGGTGCACGCGACGCTCGTCCGCGCCCGCGCGGCCGGGCAGCTCCCGCCGTCCAGCGATCCGGCGGTCCTCCAGCAGATCCTCAGCGGCGCGGCGCTGCACCACCTCGGATACCCCGACGCCGCCGTCGGCGAGGCGGAGGTCAAGGACTACTTCGTCGCCGTACTCCGGCAGGCGGGCTACGCGGCACACGGGGGAGGGAGCGCCGGTGAGTGAGAGTCCGTCCTGGCTGGCCAGGGACATCCGCAGGGCACGCGCTGGCGGGGAGGCGGCGCTCGTACGGCGGCAGCGCGAGCGGCTGGCCGACAGCGTCGCCCACGCACGGGCCCACTCGCCCTACTACCGCGAGCTGTACGCGGACCTGCCGGAACGGGTCGAGGACCCGGCGCTGCTGCCGGTCACCGACAAGCGGACGCTGATGAGCCGCTTCGACGACTGGGCGACCGACCGCGCGGTGACCTACGAGGACGTGCGCGCGTTCGTCGACGACCCCGACCTGATCGGGCAGCGCTTCCTCGGCGAGTACCTGGTGGCCACCACCTCGGGCACCAGCGGCCGACGCGGCTTCTTCCTGCTGGAGGACCGGTACATGACCGTGGCCTCGGCCCTGAGCTCCCGCGCGCTCACCTCCGCACTGGGCACCGGCGGCGTCCTGCGCGCCGTCGCACGCCGGGGACGGTTCGCGCAGCTCGTCGCGACGGGCGGGCACTACGTCGGCTACGCCGCCTACACGCAACTGGTCCGCGAGGGCCGGTGGCAGACCAGGCTGCTGCGGCCGTTCTCCGTGCACACGCCGATGCCGGAGCTGGTCGCCGCGCTCAACGCGTACCGCCCGGCCGTCCTCATCGGCTACGCCAGCACGATCATGCTGCTCACCGCCGAGCAGGAGGCCGGACGCCTGCGCATCGCCCCGCTGCTGGTGCAACCCGCCGGCGAGACGATGACGGCCGACGACACCGACCGCATGGCCCGCGCCTTCCGCGCCACCGTCCGCCCCGTGTACGGCGCGACGGAGTGCACCTACCTCAGCTACGGCTGCTCCCACGGCTGGTACCACGTGAACAGCGACTGGGCCGTCCTCGAACCCGTCGACGCGGACCACCGGCCCACCCCGCCCGGCGAGCTGTCGCACACCGTCCTGCTCAGCAACCTCGCCAACCGCATCCAGCCCTTCCTGCGCTACGACCTCGGCGACAGCGTCCTGCTGCGGCCCGACCCCTGCCCCTGCGGCGACCCCACCCCGGCGGTCCGGGTACAGGGCCGCGCCGGGGACACCCTGACCCTCCCCACCAGTGGCGACGGAGGCGACGGGAACGGGGACGGGGATGGCGGGCGGGTCACCCTGGCGCCGCTGGCCCTCAGCACGCTGTTCGACCGCACGCCCGGCGTCGAGCGCTTCCAGATCGAGCAGACCGCGCCGTCGGTCCTGCGCGTGCGGATGCTCCTCGCCACGGACGCGGAGCCGGACCGCGTATGGCACTCCGTCCAGCACGAGCTGGCCAGGCTCCTCGCCGACAACGGGGCACGGAACGTGACGCTGGAGCGGGCCGAGGAGCCGCCCCGGCAGGCGCCGGGCGGCAAGTACCGCACCGTCGTCCCGCTCCCTGACACCCCCCGATAGCTCGCCCGATATCTCACCGACACCCCGCCGGACCGCTCACCCGGCCGCCTGGTCCGCGCCTCGCCTACTCCGCACGCTCCGGCTCGGCCGGGAACGTCCGCGCCACCACCCGCCAGGCGACCTCCAGCACCGCGCCCGCCACGGCGGCCACACCCACGGCCGTCCACGGCATCGTCGTCCCGACCAGCTTCAGGGCGAAGAAGTCCTGGAGCCACGGCGTCACCAGCACCACCAGGAAGCCCAGGCCCATCGTGAGCACCAGCCCCACCCGCCACCAGGTGTAGGGGCGGGCCACGATGGCCAGCACCCATATCGCGATGAGGAACAGCGTCAGCGTCGCCACGCTCGTCTCCGCGTCCAGCGCGTCCGGGCCGCTGTAGTGGCTGCGGGCCAGCAGATATGTGCCGAAGGTGGCCGTTCCGGCTATCAGGCCCGCCGGAATCGCGTACCGCATCACCCTGCGCACGAAGTGCGGCTTCGCGCGCTCGCGGTTGGGTGCCAGGGCGAGGAAGAACGCCGGTATGCCGATGGTCAGGGAGGAGATCAGCGTCAGATGGCGGGGCAGGAACGGGTACGGGACCTGCCAGCAGATCACCAGCAGCGCCAGCAGCACGGAGTAGACCGTCTTCGTCAGGAAGAGGTTGGCGACACGTTCGATGTTCCCGATCACCCGGCGGCCCTCGGCGACGACCGAGGGCAGCGTCGAGAAGCTGTTGTTCAGCAGCACGATCTGGGCCACGGCGCGCGTGGCCTCCGAGCCCGAGCCCATCGAGACGCCGATGTCGGCGTCCTTGAGCGCCAGCACGTCGTTGACCCCGTCGCCGGTCATCGCCACCGTGTGCCCGCGCGACTGGAGCGCGGCGACCATGTCCCGCTTCTGCTGCGGGGTGACCCGGCCGAAGACGGTGGCCTCCTCCAGCTCGCGCGCCATCGAAGCGGGCTCCCGTGGCAGCTGCCGCGCGTCGGCCGCCGCGTCGGCGCCTGGCAGCCCCAGCTTTCCGGCGACGGCGCCGACCGACACCGCGTTGTCCCCGGAGATGACCTTGGCCTGGACGTCCTGCTCGGCGAAATAGGCGAGGGTGTCGGCGGCGTCGGGACGCAGCCGCTGCTCCAGCACCACCAGGGCCGTGGGTTCCGCGCCGTCCGCCACGTCCGCCGCGTCCAGCGATGCCTGCGTACGGGCCAGCAGCAGCACCCGCAGCCCGTCCTGGCTGAGCCGGTCGACGTCAGCGAGCGCGGGGTGGCCCTGGGGGAGCAGCACGTCGGGCGCGCCCAGCAGCCATGAGCCGGCGCGGGCCTCCCCTCCGTGAGCGGGGTCCTCGAGGACGGCGCCGCTGTACTTGCGCGCGGACGAGAAGGGCAGCGTCCCGGCACAGCGCAACGGAGCCACCCCGTCGGAACCCGGACCGGCACCCGGGCCCGTCGCGGGGAAGCTCTCGACGATCGCCTGGAGGCTGGCGTTGGGATGCGGGTCGGAGGCGCCGAACGCGGTGAGCACCCGCTCCACGTGAGCCCGCTCGGCGCCGCCCAGCGTCCGCACCTCCGCGACGTCCATCCCGCCCTCGGTCAGCGTGCCCGTCTTGTCCAGGCACACGACATCGACCCGCGCCAGCCCCTCGATCGCGGGCAGCTCCTGGACCAGGCACTGCTTACGGCCCAGCCGGATGACGCCGATCGCGAAGGCGACGGAGGTCAGCAGCACCAGGCCCTCGGGCACCATCGGGACGATGCCGCCGACCATGCGGCGGATGGCCTCGTCGGCGTCGTGGTCCTCGACCACGAGCTGGCTGAGGATCAGCCCGACGGCGGCCGGGACCATCATCCAGGTGATGTACTTCAGGATCGTGCTGATGCCGCTGCGCAGCTCGGAGTGGACGAGCGTGAAGCGGGACGCCTCCTCGGCGAGCTGCGCGGCGTACGCCTCCCTGCCCACCTTCGTCGCGGTGAACGCGCCGCTGCCCGCGACCACGAAGCTGCCCGACATCACCGTGTCGCCCGGCCGCTTGAGCACCGGGTCCGCCTCGCCCGTCAGCAGCGACTCGTCGATCTCCAGCCCATCGGCCTCGACGACCTCTCCGTCCACGACGCACTTGTCGCCCGGACCCAGCTCGACGAGATCGCCGAGCACGATCTCGCCCGTGGGGAGCGGTACGGCGGTGCCGTCGCGCCGGACCGTCGGCCTGGCCTCGCCGATCACCGCGAGGCTGTCGAGCGTCTTCTTGGCGCGCAGCTCCTGGACGATGCCGATCAGCGTGTTGGCGACGATGACGAACCCGAACAGGCCGTCCTGGATCGGGCCGACGACGAGGATGATGAGGAAGAGGACGCCGATGATGGCGTTGAAGCGGGTGAGGACGTTGGCGCGGACGATGTCCGCCGTGGAGCGGCTGCTGCGGACCGGGACGTCGTTGACCTCCCCGCGCGCGACGCGCTCGGCGACTTCGTCCGGCGTCAGCCCCCACGCGCGGCCCCCGCGCGGCGTGCCGGTGCCCGTGTCTGTTCCGGGCGGCGCGGTGTCTCCGCGTCCCGCCTCGTCGGTCTCCGCCCCGTGCGTCATGTCTTCGACGGTACGGTCGTTTTTCCGGCTACGCGCGGATTCCCCCCACGTCCCAGGGAGAACTGGGGGCTCCCCTCACCGTTTGGCAGGGTCCCGTCTCAGGGGGCCCCGTCAGGGCCGGTCGGCCCCGTCAGACCCGGGTCCTCAGTCCTCGCCCTGGGCCTGACCCTGGGCCTCGCCCTGATCCTGGGCGCGGCGGATGGCGGCGTCGCGGCCGCGGACGTACCAGATGCCGACGCACCCGAGCCCCGCCCCGGCCGCGCACGTCCAGATCCACCACGTATGCCCGTGGTCGGCGTACCAGCCGTAGAAGGGCAACTGCCCGAGGAAGAGGAGGAGCCACAGCGCCGTGCCCACGGTGACGGTGGCGACGACGTTCCCCTCCAGTGGCTCCGGCGCCTCGCGCTCGCCGTTGGTCCACTTGTTCATGAGGCCCATCGCCATGGCTCCCTGGCTCCCTGTCGCTGGTCGGTCGTTACCAGACTAACGAGCGGCCGCAAGGGTCTACGCGCGGAGATAGCGATCATTACTGTTGTTTGTTCATACTGAACCTAAATGGATCTGACCGGTTTCGTTCGTCGGATGCTCTAATTTGATCCATTTACTTTTCAGGCAGCACCCCCTAGGCCCGCCCCCGCAGGCCCCCACAACTGAGGTCACGCATGTCCGCTTCGGCCACCGGATCGGTCGAGTCGGGGAAGCAGCCCGCTTCCCCGCCCCCCGCCCCCAAGAACGCCCTCGACCGCTTCTTCAAGATCTCCGAGCGCGGTTCGAGCGTCAGCAGTGAGATTCGGGGTGGCCTGGCCACCTTCTTCGCGATGGCGTACATCGTCGTGCTGAACCCGATCATCCTGGGCGCCGGTGAGGACAAGTTCGGGCACCAGCTCGACAACACCCAGCTCGTCACCGCCACCGCGCTGATCGCCGGACTGACCACCCTCCTCATGGGGATCATCGGCAACGTGCCGATCGCCCTCGCGGCGGGCCTCGGCATCAACGCCGTCGTCTCCCTCCAGCTCGCGCCGAAGATGTCCTGGCCCGACGCCATGGGCATGGTCGTCCTGGCAGGTCTCGTGCTGATGCTGCTGGTCGCCTCGGGTCTGCGGCAGCGTGTGATGGACGCCATCCCGAACGGGCTGCGCCGCTCCATCGCCATCGGCATCGGCCTGTTCATCTGCCTCATCGGCCTGGTGGACTCGGGCTTCGTCACCCGCAACCCCGACGCCGCGAACACCACCGTGCCGCTCGGTCTCGGCCAGGGCGGGCAGCTCCAGGGCTGGCCCGTGCTGGTCTTCGTGCTCGGTCTGGCGCTGATGTTCATCCTCGTCGTCCGCAAGACCAAGGGCGCGATCCTCATCGGCATCGTCGTGATGACCGTCGTCGCGATCGTCATCAACTCCATCGCCACCATCCCGGACACCGCCTGGGGCCTGGCCGTCCCGAAGGTGCCCGACTCCGTCGTCAGCACCCCGGACTTCGGCCTCGTCGGCCAGATCAGCCTCTTCGACGGGTTCAAGGAGGTCGGCTGGCTGACCGGCTGCCTCTTCGTCTTCACCGTGCTGCTCTCCGGCTTCTTCGACGCGATGGGCACGATCATCGGCGTCGGCGAGGAGTCCAAGCTCGCCGACGAGAACGGTCAGCTCCCGCGCATGGGCCGGATCCTGATGATGGACGGCATCGGCGTCGCGGGCGGCGGCTTCGGCTCCTGCTCCGCCAACACCTGCTTTGTCGAGTCCACGGCGGGCGTCGGCGAGGGCGCGCGCACGGGCCTGGCCAACGTGCTGACCGGCGCGCTCTTCCTCCTCACCCTGATCTTCACCCCGCTGGCCACGGTCGTGCCGTCCCAGGCCGCGACCCCTGCCCTCGTGGTCGTGGGCTTCCTGATCATGGCCTCGAACGTGCGGGAGATCGACTGGAGCGACGCCTCCGTCGGCATCCCCGCGTTTCTGACGCTGGTCTCGATGCCCTTCACCTACAGCATCACCAACGGCATCGGCATCGGCGTCCTCGCCTTCATCGTGCTGCGCGCCGCCACCGGGCGGATCCGCGAGATCCCGTGGCTGCTGAGCGTCGTCGGCGCCTGCTTCCTCGTCTACTTCCTGCTCAACCCGATCGAGCAGCTCATCGGCGTGAAGTAGCCCTCTGCGAAGCAGCCCTTTGCGGAGCCCCGTTCCTCCTCCCCCCTTCCCTCCCCTTCGCGTACGGCGGTGCCACACGGCGCCGCCGTACGCGTGTGTAGGGGCCACTCTCATGGGAACCGGGACGGGGGACTTTCGGGGCTCAGGCCGCTCCGCCGTAGAACCGTTCCGTCTCGTCGACGGACTCCTTGAAACGCTCGTCAAAGTCCTCGCGGACGAGCGTGCGGACGACGTAGTCCTGGACGCTCATCCCGCGCTTGGCGGCGTGGGCGTGTACCCGGTCGAAGAGGTCGGTGTCTATGCGCAGGCTGAGTACCTTCGAGGTCGGCGAGGTCATGCCCCAACGGTCCACGGCGGATCAGGTGCCGTGCGTCAGTTTTCCGCGCCGCCTCACCCGTACGTGTGAGGCGAGCGGTCCGGAAGGGAGGGGACACGGGGTGTTCATTAGGCGAGGTAATGAGTTACGCTAATGACTATGCCGGAACTGCCCGAGCACGGTGAGGCCGACGACGCCGCCGTGAACGCCCTCCGCTCCGCCGTCATGCGCCTCTCCCGGCGGCTCAAGCACCAGCGGGTCGACGAGTCGCTGAGCCCGACCGAGATGTCGGTGCTCGGCACCCTCGCCCGCTGTGGCACGGCCACGCCCAGTGAGCTGGCCCGCAAGGAGCACGTACAGCCGCCGTCCATGACGCGCATCGTCGCGATGCTGGAGGCCAAGGGCCTGGTCCGGCTGGAACCGCATCCGGAGGACCGCCGCCAGAAGGTGGTCACCCAGACCGAACAGGCCGAGTCCATGCTCGCCGCGAGCCGCGAGAAGCGGAACGCGTGGCTGGCCGAGCTGGTCGGTGAGCTGGACGAGGACGAGTGGGCGCGGCTGCGCGCGGCGGCGCCCGTGCTGGAGAAGCTCGCGCATTTGTGAGGAGCAGCAGTAAGCGACAGCCGAGGAGGCGAACCCGCATTGAGTACGGGCCACGGAGCAGACGACTCCGCACCCGCACCCTCATCCGCACCCGAGTCCCAGAACAAGAACCAGAGCCCGAACCCGGGCCCGACGAACGCGTCGGGCCCGACGAACGGATCGGGCCCGACGAAGACACCGGGCCCGGCGAAGCCCTCGATGTTCAGTTCGCTGCGCATCCGTAACTACCGGCTCTTCGCCATGGGCCAGGCCGTCTCCAACACCGGCACCTGGATGCAGCGCATCGCCCAGGACTGGCTGGTGCACAGCATCACCGGCTCGTCGACGGCCGTCGGCATCACCACGGCGCTCCAGTTCCTGCCGATGCTGCTCTTCGGCCTCTACGGGGGCGTCATCGCCGACCGCTGCGACAAGCGGAAGCTCCTGTTCATCACGCAGTCCGTGATGGGACTGACCGGGCTCGCCCTCGCCGCGCTCACGCTCAGCGGCCAGGTGCAGGTGGCGCACGTGTACGCGCTCGCCTTCGTCCTCGGCCTCGCGACCGTCCTGGACAACCCGACGCGTCAGACGTTCGTCTCCGAGATGGTCGGCCCTGACCAGATACGCAACGCCGTCTCCCTCAACTCCGCCAACTTCCAGAGCGCCCGGCTCGTCGGCCCCGCCGTCGCCGGTGTCATGATCTCGGCGGTCGGCAGCGGCTGGGCGTTCCTCTTCAACGGCCTCTCCTTCATCGCGCCCCTCACCGGACTGCTGCTGATGCGCACCGGCGAACTCCACGTCAGCGAGCGCGCCCCGCGCAGCAAGGGTCAGCTCAGGGAGGGCCTGCGCTACGTGGGCGGGCATCCCGAGCTGCTGTGGCCGATAGTGCTGGTCGGCTTCGTCGGCACCTTCGGCTTCAACTTCCCCATCTGGCTGACCGCGTTCACCGACCAGGTCTTCTCCGAGGGCGCGGGCACGTACGGGCTGCTCAACACCCTGATGGCCGTCGGCTCCGTCGCCGGCGCGCTGCTCGCCGCGCGGCGCGGCACGACCAGGATGCGGCTGATGGTGGGGGCGGCTCTGCTCTTCGGCGTGCTGGAGATGGCCGCGGCGGTCTCACCGTCGTTCTGGCTGTTCGCCGCGCTGATGGCGCCGATCGGCGTGATGGGCCTCACCTTCAACGTCACGGCGAACGCCAGCGTCCAGATGGCCTCCGACCCGCTGATGCGGGGGCGGGTGATGAGCCTCTACATGATGGTCTTCGTCGGCGGCACGCCCATCGGCGGCCCGATCATGGGCTGGATCACCGACACGTACGGGGCGCGCGTCGGCTTCCTCTCCGGAGGGCTGATCTCGGCCGGTGTCGCCGTGGCCGTCGGCCTCGTCCTGGCCAGGGCGAGCGGGCTGCGGCTGCGCGTGGACCTGCGGCGGGGGCACCGGCATGTGACGTTCGTGCCGTACGGGGCGGCTGCCGCGGGGTACGGCGCGGACGGCGCGACGGCGGAGGACGGCCGCGCCGACACCGGTTCCGAGCGGGAACGGGTGGCTCCGGCGGCGTAGCGGGGGCGCCCCCCCGTCGATCGCTCGGGGGTTCCCCGGTACGGGGACGCTTCCGCGGTACGGGGGCGGCGGCGCGGCGGCAGACTGTGCCGCATGAGACTCTTCGCCGCCCTCCTCCCGCCCGATGAGGCCACCGCCGCGCTGGCGGACGCCGTCGGAGAACTGCGCGAGCGCGACGGCGCCGAGCGGCTCCGCTGGGCCCCACGCGTCAACTGGCACATCACCCTGGCCTTCTACGGGGAGGTCGACGACGCCTCCCTGCCCGCGCTCAGGGAACGGCTGGCGCGCGTCGCGGCGCGCGCGGCGCCGCTGCGGCTGCGGTGCGCGGGCGGCGGGCAGTTCGGGGGCCGGGCGCTGTGGGCGGGGGTCGCCGCCGCCGAACCGGAGGGGGCGGACGAGACGGGCGGGACGCAGGGGGCAGGCCCGCTGCGGTTGCGTCGGCTCGCCGAAGCCTCCGCGGCGGCGGGCCGCAAGGCCGGGCTCCCCATGGAGGAACCCGGCCGCTTCCGCGCCCACCTCACCCTCGCCAGGACCCGCAAGGGCGACGGCGGCCCCGTCGACCTGACCCCCTACCTGCGGGCCCTCGACGCCGTGCGCTGCGCGCCCTGGACGGCGACCGAGCTGGCCCTCGTCCGCAGCAACCTCCCCGTCCACGGCGTGCCCGGCGAGCAGCCGCGATACGAACAGGTGGAGGGCTGGCCACTGGGCCGGTGACGGCTCCCGTTACCGTGGGGGGCGTGAATGCCAAGACCAGGATGCGGATCGTGACCGGTGCGCTCTTGCTGATGTTCGTCGTCGTGGCGGTGGCCGCCGCGTTCGGCGGCTAGGACGCCGAACCCGACGGCCACCGGTCACCAGGCCCCGTACCGGCCGCGATCCTTCACCGGCCGCGGACCCTCACCGGGCGAGGACCCCAGCGGGAATCCTCACCAGGCGAAGGCTTCCGGCGAGGGGCCGGGGCCGGGGAAGATCTCGTCGAGCGACGTCAGCAGCGACTCGTCCAGCTCCAGCTCGACCGCGCGCAGCGCGGAGGCGAGCTGCTCGCCCGTGCGCGGACCCACGATGGGACCCGTCACACCGGGACGGGTCAGCAGCCAGGCGAGGCCGACCTCACCGGGCTCCAGGCCGTGCTTCTCCAGCAGGTCCTCGTAGCGCTGCACCTGCGCGCGGAGCTGTGTGTTGGCCAGCGCGTCGCCCGAGCGGCCCGAACCGGTGCGCCCGGAGCCGCCCTGGCTCTCCTTGCGGATCGCGCCGCCCAGCAGGCCGCCGTGCAGCGGTGACCACGGGATGACGCCGAGCCCGTACTCGCGCGCCGCGGGGATGACCTCCATCTCGGCGCGGCGCTCCGCGAGGTTGTAGAGGCACTGCTCGCTGACGAGCCCGTACGAGCCGCGCCGTGCCGCCGTCTCGTTCGCCTGGGCGAGGTTCCAGCCCGCGTGGTTGGAGGAGCCGACGTAGAGGACCTTGCCCTGCTGGACCAGGACGTCCATGGCCTGCCAGATCTCCTCCCAGGGCGTCGACCTGTCGACGTGGTGGAACTGGTACAGGTCGATGTAGTCGGTGCCCAGACGCCTGAGGCTGGCGTCGACGGAGTGCCGTATGTTCAGCGCCGACAGCTTGTCCTGGTTGGGCCAGACCTGGCCGTCGACGCCCATGTTCGCGAAGCCCTTGGTGGCCAGGACGGTCTTCTCGCGGCGGTCGCCGCCCTTCGCGAACCAGCTGCCGAGGATCTCCTCGGTGCGCCCCTTGTTGGCGCCCCAGCCGTAGACGTTGGCGGTGTCGAAGAAGTTGATGCCCGCGCCCTGCGCGGCATCCATGATCGTGTGGCTCTCGGCCTCGTCCGTCTGCGGACCGAAGTTCATCGTCCCGAGGACGATCCGGCTGACCTTGAGACCTGTGCGCCCGAGCTGCGTGTACTTCATGTCAGCCCACCCAAGCCCTTGAAGTCCGCTCTAGGCAAGGCCCCCCGCCGCGCCCCTCGGCGGCGGACCGTCCGCTTCGCCCAGAGCTCGTACGGGGCGGCCGGTCAGGGCTCGTACGGGCCGCCCACGTCCCACGCCTGGTGCAGCGCCGTGGCGAAGGCGGCGGCCAGGCGGTGTTCGCCGGAGGGGGAGGGGTGCGTGCCGTCGTACGTGTCGCGGTCCACCGTCCAGTCCGGCGGCGGCGAGGCCAGGAGCAGCGGCGAGGCCGGAGTGGAGAGGTCGGCGACGGCCTTCGCCAGCAGCTCGTTGAAGCGCTCGCACTCCGCCGCGAAGTCCGGGTCCGTGAGCGCGCGGACGTTCGGCACCACGGGCAGGACCACCGCGCGGACACCGGGCCGCGCGGCGCGTGCCTCCGCGACGAAGCGGCGCACGTTCCGTGCCGTCTCGCGCGCGTCGGCGTAGAAACCGAGGTCGATCAGGCCCAGGGAGACGAGGAGGGTGTCGGCCTTGTGCCTGCGCACCGCGTCGCCGATCAGCGGGGCCATGTGCAGCCAGCCCTCGCCCCACCCGGCCAGGTGGCCGCGCGCCTTCTCGGGGAAGGCCGGGTCGCCGTAGTCCTGGGAGTCCTCGTGGAGCGCCGTACGCGGTCCGACGACGCGGAACGGGCCCCCGTACGCGGAGTTGAGGTGCCGCCACATGCGGTAGCGCCAGGTGAAGTCACCGGCGCTGCCGATCGTGATGCTGTCGCCGACGAACATGATCCGCACCCGCACATACTGACCGAAGATCGCCGGGCCCGCACCGAGGGGCCGCCGTGATGCTGGACACTTGGGCTCATGTCTCAGACGTCTCAGCGTGTGTGGATCTCTCCGCTCGCCCGGGTGCTCCCGCTCGTCCGGATATCCCCGCTTCTGCGCGGCGCCCTGGTCCTCACCGTCACCGGGGTCACGGCCATGGGCACGGCCACCGTCGCGGTGGCGGACGACGACGGAAAGCCGTCGTCGTTCACGATCAAGGACCCCCGGATCACGGAGTCCAGCGGCCTCGCCGCCAGCCGCGCGCACAAGGGCGTCTACTGGACGCACAACGACAGCGACGACGGCCCGTACGTTTACGGCGTCGACAGCCGCACAGGCGAGACCGTCGCCACCGTCACCATGAGCGGCGTCGACCCGCGCGACGTGGAGGCCATCTCCGTCGGCCCCGACGGCAGCGTCTACGTCGGCGACATCGGCGACAACCTCAACGGCACCTGGCCCGAGGTGTGGATCTACCGCTTCCCCGAGCCGGAGAAGCTGGGCGACACGACGGTCACGCCGACCCGCTACACCGTGCGCTACGCGGACGGACCGCGCGACGCCGAGTCGCTGATGGTCCACCCCAAGACCGGCCGGGTCTACATCGCCAGCAAGAACGACAAGGAGAAGGGCGGCATCTACGAAGGCCCCGCCGAGCTGTCCGCCTCCGGCGTCAACACCTTCCGGCGCATCGCGCGCACCGAGATCTGGGCGACCGACGGCGCCTTCTCACCGGACGGCACGCGGCTGATGCTGCGCAGCTACTTCGGCGGCGGGATGTACGCCTGGCGCGACGGAAAGCCGAAGGCCCTGGACAGCATGGTGTCCGTGCCCATGCAGGGACAGGGCGAATCGGTCACCTTCACGCCCGACGGGCGCTATCTGATGTACGGCTCGGAGGGCGAGAACAGCACCGTCGAACCGGAGGAACTGGACGGCGAGCTCCTCCCCGAGGACGCTGCCCGCGAGAAGAAGGCCGAGGACAGGGAGCGCAGGGACGGCGGCTCCGGCTCCGGCGCGGACTCCGGCGACGACCGCAACATCGTCGTGGGCGGCGTCACCTTCGCCGTCGCCGTCGGCCTCTGGATGGGGCTGCGCAGGCTGTTCCGCCGCCGCGACTGAGCGTACGGAGACCCACGGGGCCCATGGGGCCCACGGGGTTCATGGGGGCGGGGGCGCCGGGGCTCAGTGGCCCGCCGCCTCCCCCTCTTCCCCCTCGCCGCTCCGACGGTCGATGAACGCCTGGAACCCGTCCAGCAGCGGTTCGAGGCCGAACCTCATCTCCTCGTAAGCCGTCATCGTGAACGTGTCGTCGGGCAGCGATGCGATCTCCGGATACACGCCGGTCTCCATCGCCTTGATCATGTACGGCTCCTGCGTCGCCCAGAACTCCTCGTCGCTGAGGCCCGACTGCTGCGCCGCCTGCTGGTGCAGCACGTGCGCACGGGCCGCGCCCACCACGTAGTTGTCTATCGCGACCAGCAGCCCGACCTTCTCGCGGCCCGTCAGACCGATCCCGTGCAGGGAGGTCAGGGCGAGATCGAAGCCCGCCATGGAGTTGGGGCCGAGGACGGGCCGCACCTGGTTGACCTGGAGCAGCCACGGGTTGCCCGTGTAGAGCTCCCAGGAATCGAGCGCGAGCTGCTCCATGCTCGCGCGCCAGTCCTTGCCGCTCGTCCGGTCCGTGTCCTCACCGGGCGCGTTGACGTGATCGAGCATGAGATCGAGCAGCTCGCCCTTGCCCGGTACGTAGCGGTACAGGGACATGGTGCCGACGCCCAGCTCCGCCGCGACCCTCCGCATGGAGAGCGCGGTCAGGCCCTCTCTGTTGGCCAGTGCGACGGCTGTGCTGACGATCCGCTCCAGTGTGAGGCCCGGTTTGGGTCCGCGGCTGGGCTGTTCCTTGGTGCCCCACAGCAGGTCGAGGCTGCGGGCGAGGTCACCGCTTCCGGTCTGTTCGGTCGTCATGGTGATCGCCATTTTAAGTCGCTCGGTTAAATCGCTTGCGAAGATCTGCGTAGGGTGTACGCTTTTCCGTGTGAGTACAGCGTACCCAGTTTTATCGACCACGGGAACAGTGCCCGGGTCGGCCACGGAAACAAGGGGGAGATCCGTGTCCTCAGAGTTCTCGGTCCTCGCTGAGGGGCTGCGTAAGGCGTACGGGGAGAAGCGCGCGCTCGACGGCCTGGACCTCGCGGTGCCGCGCGGCAGCGTCTATGGCCTGCTGGGCCCGAACGGCGCGGGGAAGACCACCGCGGTCCGCATCCTGTCCACCCTCGTCAGGCTGGACGGCGGCAGCGCGCGGGTCGGCGGCCATGACGTCACGCGCGAACCCCGCAAGGTCCGCAGGCGCATCGGTCTGACGGGGCAGCACGCCGCGGTGGACGAGATCATCACCGCGCGGCAGAACCTGGAGATGTTCGGCCGCCTCTTCCACCTGGGCGCGGCTCGGGCGCGGCGGCGGGCCGATGAGCTGCTCGAGCAGTTCAGTCTGACGGAGGCGGCGGAGAAGCAGCCCAAGGACTTCAGCGGCGGCATGCGCCGCCGCCTCGATCTCGCCTCCAGCATGATCCTGGCCCCGCAGGTCCTCTTCCTGGACGAGCCGACCACGGGGCTGGACCCGCGCGGGCGCAGCGAGGTGTGGGACGCGGTCCGCTCCCTGGCCGAGGGTGGCACCACGGTCCTGCTGACCACCCACTATCTGGACGAGGCCGACAAGCTCTCGGACCGCATCGCGGTCATCGACCGTGGCCGGACCGTCACCGAGGACACCCCGGCGGGTCTCAAGCGCGCGATCGGGGGCGATCGCGTCGAGGTGGTCGTCGGTGAGCACTCCGAGATACCCGCCGCCGTGCGCGCGGTCGGGCGTGCGGCGGCCGAGGGCGCGGCGCCGGAGACGGAGGAGCAGGAGCTGCGGGTCCACGCGCCCGTGCCGGTGGGCGGCGGAGTCGCGGCCCTCACGGAGGTCGCGCGCACGCTCCAGGAGGAGGGCGTCACGGTGGAGGACATCGGCCTGCGCCGGCCGACGCTGGACGAGGTCTTCCTGAAGCTGACGGGCCACACCACGGCGGAGAGCGAGGAGGACCGCGGGCGCGGAAGCGGCGGAGGTCACGGGAGCGGGAGCGGGGGCGGAAGCGCGGGCGGGCACAAGGACGAGGGCACGCGGGGCGCGACGAGAGAGGGGGTCTCGGCATGAGCACCGAAGCGACGACGGGGACGGTGGGAACGAAGGGGGAGGGGGCGGTGAAGGGCACGGTGAAGGGCGCGGTCACACCCCCGTCACCGGACGAGCTGGACGGCCGTGAGCGCCGGCTGTACTGGGCGGTGGCCGACTGCTGGACGATCGTGCGGCGCGATCTGACGCACCTCGCCAAGCAGCCGTCGCTGATCGCCTGGCAACTGGGCTTCCCGATCGTCTCCGTGCTGCTCTTCGTGTTCGTCTTCGGCAGCGCGATGGACGTGGGTGAGGGCGTGGACTACAAGGACTTCGCCATGCCCGGCATGTTCGCGATGACCATGGCCTTCGGGTTCATGAACACCGCGATGGCCGTCGTCATCGATAAGGAACGGGGCGTCACCGACCGGTTCCGGTCCATGCCGATGGCGTCCTCGGCCGTCGTCACCGGACGCGGCGTCTCGGACGTCCTGCACGCCGCACTGGATCTGCTGGTCCTGGCGAGCATCGCGCTCGTGGTGGGCTGGCGCTCGGACGGCGGGCTGATAGCCACGCTCTACGCCTTCGTGCTGCTGCTCCTGCTGCGCTTCTCGCTGATCTGGATAGGCGTGTGGCTGGGCCTGATCACCCCCAACCAGGAGGCGGCGGGCAACCTCTTCGCCGTGGCCTTCCCCTTCGGGATGATCTCCAGCGTCTTCACCCCGCCGTCCGTGATGCCGGAATGGCTGGGCGCGATAGCCATGTGGAACCCGGTCTCCGCCACCGCCAACGCCATCCGCGAGCTGTACGGCAACCCGTTGCCCACGGGAGGAAGCTGGATCGAGGAGAACTCCGCGCTGATGGCCGTCGTCTGGCCCCTGGTCATCACGGCGATCTTCCTGCCGCTCGCGGTGCGCAAGTTCCAGCACCTCAGCCGCTGAGACGGGGACGGGCCTGACGAGACGGGGCGGGCCCGATCGCCCGGGCACGGAAAACGGGCGGGCCCGGATGTCTGCCATCCGGACCCGCCCGCACACGGCCTGCCCCTCGGGGCTCCTCGGGGCTACAGCTTGTCGATGACGTAGTCGACGCAGGCGGTCAGCGCCTCGACGTCGGCCGGGTCGACCGCGGGGAACATGGCCACACGCAGCTGGTTGCGGCCCAGCTTGCGGTAGGGCTCGGTGTCCACGATGCCGTTGGCGCGCAGCGTCTTCGCGATGGCGGCGGCGTCGATGCCGTCCTCGAAGTCGATGGTGCCGACGACCTGCGAGCGCTGAGCCGGTTCGGCGACGAACGGATTCGCGTGCTTGGAGTCCTCGGCCCAGCCGTAGAGGGTGCGCGAGGAGGTCGCGGTGCGGCGCACGGCCCAGTCCAGGCCGCCCTGCCCGTTGATCCACTCCAGCTGGTCGTTCAACAGGAAGAGAGTCGAGAGAGCGGGGGTGTTGTAGGTCTGGTTCTTGCGCGAGTTGTCGATCGCGGTCTTCAGATCGAAGAACGCGGGGATGTGACGGTCGGACGCCGCGATCCGCTCGGCGCGCTCGATGGCGGCCGGGGAGAAGACGCCGATCCACAGCCCGCCGTCGGCGGCGAAGGACTTCTGCGGGGCGAAGTAGTAGACGTCGGTCTGGCTGATGTCCACGGGGAGGCCACCGGCGCCGGAGGTGGCGTCGACGAGGACGAGCGCGTTCTCATCGGCACCCGCCACCCGCTCGATCGGCATGGCGACACCGGTCGAGGTCTCGTTGTGGGTGAGGGCGTACACGTCGACGCCCTGCTCGGCGCGGGCCGCCGGATGCGTGCCCGGCTCGGACTCGATCACGCTCGGCGCGTCCAGCCACGGGGCCTGCTTGGCCGCCTTGGCGAACTTCGAGGAGAACTCACCGAAGGAGAGGTGCTGCGACCTGGAGTCGATCAGGCCGTGGGTCGCCACGTCCCAGAAGGCGGTGGACCCGCCGTTGCCGAGGACGACCTCATAGCCGTCCGGGAGCTGGAACAGCTCCTTGATGCCCTCGCGCACCTTGCCGACCAGGTCCTTGACGGGAGCCTGGCGGTGAGACGTGCCGAGGAGAGAGGTACCGGTGGCAGCCAGGGCGCTGAGCGCCTCCGTACGCACCTTGGACGGGCCCGAGCCGAATCGACCGTCGGCGGGCTTGATGTCAGCGGGAATCTGGAGATCAGCCACGCAGCGAGGGTAGCCCGTCGGGCAGCGCCCGTACGCCCCGCGTCCACGGAATGGACTGAAACCTGGACAGGCCGCCCGCTCCCGTTCCGCTCCACGGTCCCCGTGTGACCTGGCCGGAGGCGTCCGGGTTCGCATACACATGTGGTGCGGACGGTCAGTGCCGCCCGCACCACAGGGCTCCTCCGGTAACTCAGATCACGTCTGTCTCAGAGGATCAGTGCCGTGTCGTCACCACTTGATGCAGGCGCTGGGGACGAAGCCCTTGTAGTTGCCGTAACCGACGTAGTACCACTTGTTGCTCGTCTTGCCGCAGAGCGTGTAGGAGCCGCCCTTCGACGCCTTGCCGTCGTCGCAGACGGCGCCCTTCTTGCCCTTGGGCCACAGGCCGAGGGCGGTGCCGCTCGTCTTCATCGTCTTCCGGATCTTGACGCTTTCCTTGGACGGGACGTTGACGATGGCCTTGGAGCAGCTATGCGCCGCGGCCTTCGCCGCCGCGGCCGTGGGGGCGGCGGTTCCGGGTGTGGCGGCCGTGGCGACACCGCCGGTCAGTGCGGTGCCGATGAGGGCGGCCGCGCCGAGAGCGGGCCCGAGCAGTTTGCGCTTCATGCGAAGTTCTCCCCGTGATGTGCGAGATGGAGGCCAGGTCGTCCCACGTGCTTCCGCGTCGTCGGGTGCGTCGGCCTCCGGCGCCCGGCGCTCAGCGCCTGACGCGATCATGACTGCGGGAACGATACCTCGCATGATCATGATGCGGGACCCCCTTCGCGGATCACCGGTCACGCTTCTCCGCGCTCCCGGATGTCACGTTGCCCCCGGATGTCACGTGTCCCGGTGTCGCGTGCCCCGATCTCCAGCGACAGCAGCGGCAGCACGCGCCCCGCGATCGACCCGGACGGTGTGGTGCCGACGCGTTCGGCGCCCATGGCGAGATAGAAGGGCTCGGCGTGGGGGTCGGCGTCGATGGAGACGCGCGCGAAGCCGAGGTCCCGCGCGAGGTCCACGGTGTGCCGGAAGAGGCGGCTGCCCACGCCCCGCCCCATGGCGTCCGGCTCCACGAACATCATCCCCAGTACGGCCAGGGTGGGGATGCCCTCCAGCGTCGTGAAGCCCAGCAGCCGGCCGCCGTCCTCGTCCCCGTCCCCGTCCACGTCCTCGTCGACCGCGACCATCGTGCGGCGGCGGATGATCTCCGCGGGGTGGAGGGTGAGTTCGTCGCGGCAGGCGGCGAGGAAAGCCTCGTCGTAACCCCAGTACGCTTTGGAACGGAGGGCGAGTTCGCTCAGCGCCCCGGCCTCCTCGGGGCGTGCGGCTCTGATTCTCATGGTTCCCCAGTCTGCCGCTCCGCCGCCGCCCCGGCCGGGAACCGGAACCCCCGGCCCTCGGCTCCGCCCCGACCTCCGCGACCACCGCATGGAGTGATCGGGCGCGCCCGGTGAAAGTGCCCGCGCGAAAACCGTCCCAGCGTGCACGCTGGACCCATGGCAGACGTACGGGATGTGGAACAGGCCCTGCGCGCGGCGGTGCGCGGCGGCGAGGTGGAGTTCGACACGGGCAGCCGCGCGCTCATGACGATGGACGCCTCCAACTACCGGCGCGTGCCGCTGGGCGTCGTCGCGCCCCGCGACGCGGAGGACGTGCGCGCGACCCTCGCCGTGTGCCGCGAGCACCACGTGCCGGTGCTCGCACGCGGCACCGGTACCTCGATCGCGGGGCAGGCCACGGGCGTCGGCGTCGTCCTCGACTTCACCCGTCACATGAACCGGATCGAGGCGATCGACCCGGGCTCGCGCACCGCGCTCGTCCAGCCGGGCGTCATCCTCGACGACCTGCGCGCCGCGGCCGCCACGTACGGGCTCACCTTCGGACCCGACCCCTCCACCCACAGCCGCTGCACCCTCGGCGGCATGATCGGCAACAACTCGTGCGGCTCCCACTCGGTCGCCTGGGGCACCACGGCCGACAACGTGCGCGAACTGGACGTGCTCACCTACGGCGGCGAGCGCGCCGTGCTCGGCCGCGGCGGAGGCGGCGTCCCCGCCCGCCTGCGCAACGGTGCCCAGGACCTCGTGCAGGGCGAACTCGCCCGCCTGCGCACCGGTTTCCCCGAGCTGCCGCGCCGCATCTCCGGCTATGCGCTCGACGAACTGCTCCCCGAGAAGCACGAGAACTGGGCGCGCGCCTTCACCGGCAGCGAGGGCACCCTCGGCGTGCTCACGCAGGCCACGGTCGAGCTGGTGCCCGTGCCGGGCGCCCGTGTGCTGGCCGTGCTCGCCTACGGGGACGAGAGCGCGGCGGCCGAGGCGGCGGCCGGACTGCTGCCCCACGGGCCGCTCACCGTCGAGGGCATGGCCAACGACCTGGTCGGCGACGCGGCCCGCGGCTCCCTCCCGCGCGGCGGCGCCTGGCTCTTCGTGGAGGTCGGCGGCGACGACGCGGCCGAGGCGCGGTCCCGCGCCGACGCGCTGTGCCGCGCCGCGCTGGCGGACGGCGCGACGGACCACCTGCTGGTCGCGGGGGCCGCCGAGCAGCGCGCGCTGTGGCGGGTGCGCGAGGACGCCTCCGGCACGGCGACGCGCATGCCCGATGGCAGCGAGGCGTGGCCGGGCTGGGAGGACTGCGCGGTGCCCCCGGCCAGGCTCGGCGCGTATCTGCGGGACTTCCGCAAGCTGCTGCGCGAACACGGCCTGCGCGGCCTGCCCTACGGGCACTTCGGGGACGGCTGCATCCACGTACGCATCGACTTCGACCTGATGGGCCGCGAGGGCGTCCAGCGCTTCCGCGACTTCTCCTACGACCTGGCCGACGTCGTCGTCGCGCACGGCGGCTCGCTCTCCGGGGAGCACGGGGACGGGCAGGCGCGGGCCGAGCTGCTGCCGAAGATGTACGGGGCGGAGATGGTCGGGCTCTTCAACCGGTTCAAGGATCTGTGGGACCCGTCGGGCGGGCTCAACCCGGGCATGCTGGTGCGCCCGGCGCGCATCGACGAGAACCTGCGGTTCGAGCCGCTGCCGCGGCAACCCGTCGACGTGGAGTTCGGCTATCCGCACGACGGGGGCGACTTCTCGGCCGCCGTACGCCGCTGCGTCGGCGTCGCCAAGTGCCGCGACACGACGACGAGCGCGGGCGTGATGTGCCCCTCCTTCCGCGCCACCGGCGAGGAGAAGCACTCCACGCGCGGGCGCGCCAGGCTGCTGCACGAGATGCTCGCGGGCGAGGTGCTCACCGACGGCTGGCAGTCCGAGGAGGTCCGCGAGGCCCTGGACCTGTGCCTGTCCTGCAAGGGGTGCAGGACGGACTGCCCGGTGGGCGTGGACATGGCCACGTACAAGGCCGAGTTCCTGCACCACCACTACGGCGACGAGGGAGGCAAACGGCGCCCGATGGCCCACCACTCGATGGGCAGGCTCCCCGAGTGGCTGCGGCTGGCGGCGGCCAGCCGCACGGTCCCGCTGCTGAACGCGGGCGCGAAGGCGGGCCCGCTGGCGGTGCTGGCCAAGAAGGCGGGCGGTCTGGCGCCCGAACGGGACATCCCCGCGCTGCCCACGCGGCCCTTCACGCGCTGGTGGCGGGCGCAGGCGGGGCGCGGCATGGCCGAGCAGGGCGGCGGCGAGGGGCAGCGGGTGGTGCTGTGGCCCGACACGTTCACCAACTACCTCTCGCCCGAGGCCGGTTCGGCGGCCGTCCGGGTGCTGCGCGACGCGGGGCTGCGGATCGCCGTACCGCCGAAGCAGGTGTGCTGCGGCCTGACGTACGTCTCCACGGGGCAACTGGACCGCGCCCGCGCGGTGATGCGCCGCACCCTGGACCGGGTCGAGCCCGCGCTGGACGCGGGGCTGCCCGTGACGGTGCTGGAGCCGCCGTGCGCCGCGGCGCTCAAGACCGACCTGCCGGAACTGCTCGGCGACGACCCGCGCGCGGAGCGCCTCGCGCGGTCGGTGCGGACCTTCGCCGAGACGCTGGAGGAGTACGCGCCCGCCTGGGAGCCGCCGCGCCTGGAGCGCCCCGTGGCAGGTCAGACGCACTGTCACCAGCACGCTGTGCTGGGCGACGCGGCGGACCGGCGGCTGCGCGAGAAGGCCGGGCTGACGGGTGAGCTGAGCGGCGGCTGCTGCGGGCTCGCGGGCAACTTCGGCTTCGAGAAGGGGCACTACGAGGTCTCGGCTGCCTGCGCCGAGGACCAGTTGCTGCCCGCCGTACGGGACGCGGCCCCCGGCACGGAGCTGATCGCCGACGGCTATTCGTGCCGTACCCAGTTGGAACAGCTCGGCGGCCACCGCAGCCGCCACCTTGCGGAGGTGCTGGCCGAGGGCATCCAGGGCGTCCAGGGCATCGGGAGCGGGGCGGGCCGGACTGACGGGCGGGCCGACGGCGTGGGGTGAGACGCGCGGCACGGTGGGGCCGGGAGCGGATCGGGGCGGTCCGGGACCTCAAGTTCCGGCCCGCTCCGTCGTGCGCCGTTCCTCTGGGGGCGGCCCGTAAAAAGTCATGCAAGCACGCTTGCTTGTTTTTCCTCGCGCTGCCACGCTCGTGGCGCACAGGGCGACTCGCGTCGACGGCCCGGCGGTACGGGACGTGGGCGCCGCATGAACCGTGCGCGCTGTGCGAGTGGGCCAGTGGGCCAGTGGGCCGTCGAGGCAGGGAGCGGGGAGCGCGCCATGACCGGAACCGTCGGCACCGGGGCAGCCGGTGCCGTGCTGACCGACCTGCGTGACGAGGGTGACGAGCTGGAGGCCCTGGTGGCCGGGCTCGAAGCGAAGGCGTGGGCGCTGCCGACGCCCGCGCCCAACTGGACCGTCGCACACCAGATCGCCCATCTGACGTGGACGGACGGGCAGTCGCTGACCGCCGCCACGGACGAGGCCGCCTTCCAGCGCGAGGTGGAGAAGGCCATGGCCGCGCCGGACCGCTTCGTCGACGAGGGCGCCGAGGAGGGCGCGGCCCTCGTACCAGGTGAGTTGCTGGAGCACTGGCGCGAGGGCCGTTCCGCGCTGCTGCGGACGCTCGCCGACCAGCCGGAGGGGCGGCGCATCCCCTGGTATGGGCCGCCGATGAGCGTCGCTGGCATGGCCACGGCGCGCCTCATGGAGACGTGGGCGCACGGCGAGGACGTCGCCGATGCGCTGGGCGTGCGCCGCGCGCGCACCGTCCGGCTGCGGCACGTGGCCCGGATCGGCGTGCGGGCCCGGGACTTCGCGTACGCGGCGCACGGGCTGACCCCGCCCGCCGCACCCTTCCGGGTCGAGCTGACGGGCACGGACGGCGAACCGTGGGTCTACGGGCCCGAGGACGCGGCCGAGCGCGTGACCGGGGACGCCGTGGAGTTCTGCCTGCTGGTGACGCAGCGCGTGCACCGCGACGACACCGGCCTGCGCGCCGAGGGCGCGGAGGCCGGGCGCTGGCTGGACATCGCCCAGGCATTCGCGGGCCCGCCGGGCGCGGGCCGCGCGCCCGGGGCCGGGGCCGGAGCTGGGCCCGCGGCCGGCCCCGAGGGGGAGTCCGCGTGAAGGGCAGCGACGGTGCGACGGGCGGCGGCGCGCCCGGCACCACGGCAGGCGCATCCGGCGCATCCGGCGCATCCGGCGCAACCGGTGCGCCCGGCCCGTCCCGCACGGCCAATTCCCCCGGCACGTTTGCCGCCCGGAACACGGCAGAGGGGGCAGGACGCGGGGTGCTGCGGATCGGCAACTGTTCCGGCTTCTACGGCGACCGCTTCTCCGCCATGGAGGAGATGCTCACCGGCGGCCCCCTGGACGTGCTGACCGGCGACTATCTCGCCGAGCTGACCATGCTCATCCTCGGCCGCGACCGGGTGAAGGACCCGGCGCGCGGCTACGCGAAGACCTTCCTGCGGCAGTTGGAGACCGGGCTCGGCCTCGCCAAGGAGCGGGGCGTGCGGATCGTCGCCAACGCGGGCGGCCTCAACCCGGCCGGGCTCGCCGACGCCGTACGGGAGTTGAGCGAGCGCGTCGGGGTGCCCGCGCGGGTGGCTCACGTCGAGGGCGACGACCTGCTCGCGCGCGGCTGGGGCGAGGGCGTCCTGACGGCCAACGCCTATCTGGGCGGCGGCGGCATCGCGGAGTGTCTGCGCGCGGGCGCGGACATCGTGGTCACGGGCCGGGTCACGGACGCGGCCCTGGTGAGCGGGGCAGCGGCGGCGCACTTCGGCTGGAGCCACGAGGACGCGGCGGACCTGGACGCGCTGGCCGGCGCGGTTGTCGCGGGGCACGTGCTGGAGTGCGGTGCCCAGGCGACAGGCGGCAACTACGCCTTCTTCGAGGCCGAGGGCATCGACGTGCTGCGGCCCGGCTTCCCTCTCGCGGAGATCGCCCACGACGGCTCCGCCGTGATCACCAAGCATCCGGGTACGGGCGGCGCGGTGACGGTGGGCACGGTGACGGCGCAACTGCTGTACGAGACGTCAGGGGCGCGCTATGCCGGGCCCGATGTGACCGCGCGCCTGGACTCGGTACGGCTCGCCCAGGAGGGCCCAGACCGGGTACGGATCGACGGCGTACGCGGCGAGGCGCCGCCGCCCACGCTGAAGGTGGGGTGCAGCAGGCTGGGCGGCTGGCGCAACGAGGTCGTGTTCGTCCTCACCGGGCTCGACATCGAGGCCAAGGACGCGCTCGTACGCCGTCAGATGGAGGACGCCTTCGCGCGCGCCGGGCGGCGGCCCAGGGAGGTGAGCTGGAGCCTTGCCCGTACGGACAGGCCCGACGCGCCTCTACAGGAAGAGGCCAGCGCCATGCTGCGCCTGGTCGTACGGGACGCGGACCAGGAGGCGGTGGGGCGCGCGGTCAGCGGCGGCGCGGTCGAACTCGCCCTGGCCAGCATCCCCGGCTTCCACGTCACGGCGCCGCCGGGGAAGGGCGCGCCGTACGGGGTGTTCGAGGCCGCGTACACGGCCGCCGACGGGGTGCCGCACATTGCCGTACTGCCCGACGGGCGCCGGGTGGACATCCCCGCCCGGTCCTTCGAGGGGACCCGCGAACTGGCCGAGGTGACGGAACCGGAACTTCCGGAGCCGCTGCCCGACTCGTACGGGCCCACGCGTCGCGTGCCCCTGGGGACGATCGCCGGGGCCCGCAGCGGGGACAAGGGCGGGAGCGCCAACGTGGGGGTGTGGGTGCGGAGTGAGGAGGCGTGGCGGTGGCTGGCGCATGCGCTGACAGAATCTGAAATCTGTTATCTGATACCTGAAATCTGTCAGTCGTCATCTGAAACCCGTCAGCTGAAAGTCACCCGCCACCTCCTCCCCAACCTCCGCGCCCTCAACTTCGTCATCGACGGCCTCCTCGGGGAGGGCGTCGCCTCGCAGGCGCGCTTCGATCCGCAGGCCAAGGCCCTGGGGGAGTGGCTGCGCTCCCGGCACATGGACATACCGGAGGGGTTGTTGAAGTGACCGTGCTCCCGTCGGCGCTGGACGCCAAGAGCGCCGAATACGCCGCCAACCGCGAGGCCATGCTCGGCAAGCTCGCCGAGCTGGAGGCCGAACACGCCAAGGCGCGTGAGGGCGGTGGCGAGAAGTACGTCGAGCGCCACCGCAAGCGCGGCAAGCTCCTCGCGCGCGAGCGGATCGAACTGCTGCTGGACCCCGACACCCCGTTCCTGGAGCTGTCCCCGCTCGCGGCCTGGGGCAGCGACTACACGGTGGGCGCCTCGCTCGTCACCGGCATCGGGGTCGTGGAGGGCGTGGAGTGCCTGATCACGGCCAACGACCCGACCGTACGGGGCGGTGCCAGCAACCCCTGGACGCTCAAGAAGGCCCTGCGCGCCAACGAGATCGCGTACGCGAACCGGCTCCCCTGCATCAGCCTCGTGGAGTCGGGGGGCGCCGATCTGCCCAGCCAGAAGGAGATCTTCATCCCCGGCGGGGCCCTGTTCCGTGACATCACGCGGCTGTCCGAGGCGGGCATCCCCACCGTCGCCGTCGTGTTCGGCAACTCCACGGCGGGCGGCGCGTACATCCCCGGCATGTCCGACCACGTGATCATGGTCAAGGAGCAGTCCAAGGTCTTCCTCGGCGGCCCGCCCCTGGTCAAGATGGCCACAGGCGAGGAGGCCGACGACGAGGAGCTGGGCGGCGCGGAGATGCACGCGCGCGGCTCCGGGCTCGCCGACTACTTCGCGCTGGACGAGCCCGACGCGCTGCGGCAGACCCGTCGCGTCGTCGCCCGCCTCAACTGGCGCAAGGCGCACCCGTCCCCGTCCCCGTCCACGGGGATCGCGGAGCCCCCGAAGTACGACGAGGAGGAGCTGCTGGGCATCGTGCCCGGCGATCTGAAGGTCCCCTTCGACCCGCGCGAGGTCATCGCGCGCCTCGTCGACGGCTCGGACTTCGACGAGTTCAAGCCCCTCTACGGCGCCAGCCTCGTCACCGGCTGGGCGGCCCTGCACGGCTACCCCGTGGGCATCCTCGCCAACGCGCGGGGCGTGCTGTTCAGCGAGGAGTCGCAGAAGGCCACCCAGTTCATCCAGCTCGCCAACCAGCGCGACATCCCGCTGCTGTTCCTGCACAACACCACCGGCTACATGGTCGGCAAGGAGTACGAGCAGGGCGGCATCATCAAGCACGGCTCGATGATGATCAACGCGGTCTCGAACTCGAAGGTCCCCCACCTGTCGGTCCTCATGGGCGCCAGCTACGGCGCGGGCCACTACGGCATGTGCGGCCGGGCCTACGACCCCCGGTTCCTGTTCGCCTGGCCGAGCGCCAAGTCGGCCGTGATGGGCCCGCAGCAGCTCGCGGGGGTGCTGTCGATCGTGATGCGCGAGTCGGCTGCGGCCAAGGGCAAGCCGTTCGACGAGGAGGCCGACGCCGGGCTGCGCGCCATGGTGGAGCAGCAGATCGAGGCCGAGTCGCTGCCGGTGTTCCTCTCCGGGCGGCTCTACGACGACGGCGTGATCGACCCACGGGACACCAGGACCGTGCTGGGCCTGTGCCTGTCCGCCATCCACACCGCACCGGTCGAGGGCGCCCGCGGCGGCTTCGGCGTCTTCCGGATGTGAGCCGGGCGATGAGCGGAGCGGAGGAGACAACAGGCCGTGGCCGTGGCCGTGAGGGAAGCGGAAGCGGAACGAGGGCGGGACGAGGCGTGATGCGACGCGTACTGGTGGCCAACCGGGGGGAGATCGCGCTGCGCGTCTTCCGTACCTGCGAGGAGATGGGCATCGGGACCGTCGCGGTCCACTCCGACGCGGACGCCTCGGCGGCGCACGTCCGCGCGGCCGACGCGGCGGTACGGCTGCCGGGCAACGCCCCGTCCGAGACATATCTGCGCGGCGATCTGATCGTGAAGGCGGCGCTCGCCGCCGAAGCCGACGCCGTCCACCCCGGCTACGGCTTCCTCTCCGAGAACGCCGACTTCGCGCGCGCCGTCCAGGACGCGGGCCTGGTCTGGATCGGCCCGCCGCCCGAGGCGATCGAGGCCATGGCGTCCAAGACCCGCGCCAAGCGGCTGATGGCGGAGGCCGGGGTGCCGCTGCTCGCGCCCGTCGCGGCGGGGGAGGCGCGCGAGGACCAGTTGCCGCTGCTGGTGAAGGCGTCGGCCGGAGGCGGTGGCCGGGGGATGCGCGTCGTGCGGGAACTGGCCGCGCTGGAGGACGAGATCGAGGCCGCGCGCGCCGAGGCGGCCTCCGCCTTCGGGGACGGCGAGGTCTTCGTGGAACCGTATGTGGAGCGGGGCAGGCACGTCGAGGTCCAGGTCCTCGCCGACGGGCACGGCACGGTGTGGGCGCTGGGCACGCGGGACTGCTCCTTGCAGCGCCGCCACCAGAAGGTGATCGAGGAGGCACCGGCGCCGGGGCTGAGCGACGCGCTGCGCGCGTCCTTGCACGAGGCGGCGGTCAAGGCGGCGCGCGCGGTGGGGTACCGGGGCGCGGGCACGGTGGAGTTCCTGGTCGCCCCCGGCGCCCCCAACACCCCCGGCACCCCCGATGCCCCCCGGGAACGAGCCCAGGAGCGCGCGTACTTCCTGGAGATGAACACCCGCCTCCAGGTCGAGCACCCCGTCACCGAGTGCGTCCACGGCCTCGACCTCGTCGCACACCAGATCCGCGTCGCGGAGGGCGCCGCGCTCGACCCCACCGGCCCGCCCGCGCCCCGGGGGCACGCCGTCGAGGCCCGCCTCTACGCCGAGGACCCCGCACGCGGCTGGCGTCCCCAGACCGGCACCCTCCACCGGCTCGACGTGCCGGACGGCGTGCGTCTGGACAGCGGCGTCAGCGGCGGCGACGAGATCGGCGTGCACTACGACCCGATGCTCGCCAAGGTCATCGCCTGGGCGCCCGGCCGCGACGAGGCCGTGCGCAAGCTGGCCCGCGCGCTGGAGCGGGCCCGCGTGCACGGGCCCGTCACCAACCGCGAGCTGCTCGTACGCTCCCTGCGCCACCCCGACTTCATGGCGGTGCGCCTGGACACGGGCTTCTACGAGCGCCACCTCGACGCGCTGACCCGGCCCGACGAGGCGGCGGACGACGGCCGCCGCACGCGGCTCGCCGCACTCGCGGCGGCGCTCGCCGACGCCGCTCGCACCCGCGCGTCGGGCACCTCCGTCGCCGCGCGGCTGGGCGGCTGGCGCAATGTGCCCTCACGCCCGCAGACCAAGGGCTACCGGAGCGAACCCGACGGCACGGAGCACGAGATCCGCTACACGCTCACCCGCGAGGGGCTCAACGCGGAGGGCCTGCCCGGCGTCCGGTTGCTCGACGCGGCGCCCGAGCGCGTCGTGCTGGAGGTGGACGGCGTACGCAGGGAGTTCGAGGTCAGCGCGTACGGCGGGTCCGGCCGCGCGGGAACATCCACGGAGGCGTACGCGGCCGTGTACGTCGACTCCTCGCTCGGCTCCCACACCCTCACCCCCCTGCCCCGCTTCCCCGACCCGGCCGACCGCACCGAGCCGGGATCGCTGCTGGCGCAGTTGCCGGGCACGGTCGTGCGGGTGGCCGAAGGGCTCGCCGTCGGCAGCCGGGTGGTGGCGGGCGAGCCGCTGCTGTGGCTGGAGGCGATGAAGATGGAGCACAAGGTCGTCGCGCCCGCCTCCGGCACCCTCACCGCGCTCAACGCGGTACCCGGCCGTCAGGTCGAGGTCGGCACGCTGCTGGCCGTCGTCTCGGAGGAGCCCTCCGACGAGCCACCCGCGACGCCCGCCCCCTCCACGACCCATGAAGAGACCACCTCTCCCAAGGAGTCCGCATGACCGACGCCACCGACCCGAACCCGTCCAGCGCCACCAGCCCCGCCGGCTCGGCCCTCCTGGAGACCGAGGAGCAGCGGGCGCTGCGCCGGGCGGTCGCCGCGCTCGGCGAGCGGTACGGGCGCGAGTACTTCGCCGGAGTCGTCCGCGACGGCAAGCACACCGACGAACTGTGGGCCGAGGCGGGCAAGCTCGGCTACCTCGGCGTCAACCTCCCCGAGGAGTACGGCGGCGGAGGCACCGGCATCACCGAGCTGTCCATCGTGCTGGAGGAGCTGGGCGCGGCTGGCTGCCCGCTGCTGATGCTCGTCGTCTCGCCCGCCATCTGCGGGAACGTCATCGCCCGCTTCGGTACCGAGGCACAGAAGCGCCAGTGGCTGCCCGGACTGGCCGACGGCAGCCTGAAGATGGCGTTCGGCATCACCGAGCCCGACGCGGGCTCCAACTCGCACCGCATCACCACGACAGCCCGCAGGGACGGCGACGACTGGCTGCTCACCGGGCGCAAGGTCTTCATATCCGGCGTGGACATCGCGGACGCGACGCTGATCGTGGGCCGTACGGAGGACGCGCGCACCGGCAAGCTCAAGCCCTGCCTGTTCATCGTGCCCCGCGACGCGCCCGGCTTCGAGCGCCACCAGATCGACATGGAGATCGGCGCCCCGGAGAAGCAGTTCGAGCTGGTTCTCGACGATGTGCGGCTGCCCGCCGACGCACTGGTCGGCGACGAGGACGCGGGCCTGCTCCAGCTCTTCGCCGGGCTCAACCCGGAGCGCGTGATGACGGCGGCCTTCGCGCTCGGCATGGGGCGCTACGCGATCAACAGGGCCGTGGAGTACGCCCGTACGCGCCAGGTGTGGAAGGAGCCCATCGGCGCGCACCAGGCCATCGCGCACCCGCTCGCGCAGGCCCATATCGAGGTCGAGCTGGCCCGGCTGATGATGCTCAAGGCGGCCCACCTCTACGACGTGGGCGACGACATGGGCGCGGGCGAGGCCGCGAACATGGCGAAGTACGCGGCCGGTGAGGCGTGCGTCAAGGCCGTCGACCAGGCCGTGCACACCCTCGGCGGCAACGGCCTGACCCGCGAGTACGGGCTCGCCGCCATGATCACCGCGGCGCGGGTGGCGCGGATCGCGCCGGTCAGCCGCGAGATGGTCCTCAACTTCGTCTCGCACCAGAGCCTCGGCCTGCCCAAGTCCTACTGAGGCTCCGGGCTCTACAGAGGCGCTACGTCCTACCGACACGGACAAGCGGGAGGTACCGGACAATGGTGTTCCGCAGTGAGTACGCCGACGTGCCCGTCGTCGACCGGCCCATCCACGAGGCGGTGCTCGGCCGCTCTGCCGTCGAGTATGCCGACCGGCCCGCGCTGGTCGACGCGCTCGACGGCACCACGCTCAGCTACGCGGCGCTGGACGCGTTCAGCCGCCGTATCGCCGCCGCGCTCACGGAGGCGGGGCTGCGGCAGGGCGACGTGCTGGCCCTGCACAGCCCCAACTCCGTGCTCTACCCCGCCGTCTTCTACGGCGCGAGCCGCGCCGGCGCGGCCGTCACCACCGTGCACCCGCTGTGCACGGCGGAGGAGTTCGCGCGCCAGTTGCGCGACGCGGGCGCGCGCTGGATCGTCACCGTCTCGCCGCTCCTCGCGACGGCCCGCGAGGCGGCGGGCCTCGTGCCAGGGGACGGCGGCGCGGGCGGCGGCGTGCGCGAGATCTTCGTGTGCGACCGTGCCGAGGGCCACAGATCCGTGCTCGACATGCGCGACTCGACGGCGCCCGAACCCCGCGTCACGCTCGACCCCGCCCGCGACCTGGCCGCGCTGCCCTACTCCTCGGGCACCACGGCCACCCCCAAGGGCGTGATGCTCACCCACCGCAACATCGCCACCAACCTCGCCCAGCTCGACCCGCTCATCCCCAGCGGCCCGGACGACACCGTGCTGGCCGTGCTGCCGTTCTTCCACATCTACGGGCTGACCGCGCTCATGAACGCGCCGCTGCGCAAGGGCGCGACGGTCGTCGTGCTGCCGCGCTTCGACCTCACCCGGTTCCTGGCGGCGATCGAGCGCCACCGGGTGACGGCGCTGTACGTCGCGCCGCCCATCGTGCTGGCACTCGCCAAGCACCCGGAGGTGGACCAGCACGATCTGTCCTCCGTGAAGTACCTGGTCAGCGCGGCGGCCCCGCTCGACGCGCGGCTCGGCGCCGCGTGCGCGCGGCGGCTCGGCCTGCCCACGGTGATGCAGGCGTACGGCATGACCGAGCTGTCGCCCGGCACCCACGTGGTCCCGCTCGACGCGCAGGACCCGCCGCCCGGCACCGTCGGCAAGCTGCTGCCCGGCACACAGATGCGCGTCGTCGCGCTGGACGACCCGTCCCGCGACCTGGGCCCCGGCGAGGAGGGCGAACTGCTCTTCAGGGGGCCGCAGGTGATGAAGGGGTACCTGGGGCGGCCGGACGAGACCGAGGCGATGATCGACGCCGAGGGCTGGCTGCGTACGGGCGACGTCGGCCGGGTGGACGAGGACGGCTGGCTGTTCGTCGTCGACCGGGTCAAGGAGCTGATCAAGTACAAGGGCTACCAGGTGGCGCCCGCCGAACTGGAGGCCGTGCTGCTCGGCCACGAGGAGATCGCGGACGCGGCGGTGGTCGGCGTGCCGGACGACGAAGGCCAGGAAGTCCCCAAGGCGTTCGTGGTCCGCCTCCCCGGCGCGACGGGGCCGAGCGCGGACGAGGTCCTGCGGTACGTCGCGGAACGGGTGGCTCCGTACAAGAAGGTGCGGCGCGTGGAGTTCGTGGACGCGGTGCCCCGCGCGGCCAGCGGCAAGATCCTCCGCCGCCGGCTCCGCCCCGCCACGGGACCGGCCCCCCGATGACCACCACCTCCCGCCGTCGCCCCGGCCCCGTTCCCCCACCCCGTACGAGAGGACCCCACCAGTGACCCCAGCCCCGAACAGCGAAGCCCAGGCCGCGGAGCCGGAGCAGCCCGGGGAACCCCTCGTGCGGGTCGGCCGGGACCGGCGCGTCATGACCGTCACGCTCGACTCGCCCCACAACCGCAACGCGCTCTCGGCCCGCCTCGTACGCGAACTCCACGCGGCCCTGGACCAGGCGGCGGCGGACGCGGAGACCCGCGCCGTCCTGCTCACGCACACGGGCAACACGTTCTGTGCGGGAGCCGACCTGCGCGAGGGCAGCGGCACCCCGCACGAGCTGGCCACGCTGCTGCGGGCGCTCGTCGAGCTGTCGAAGCCCGTCGTGGGCCGCGCCACGGGCCATGTGCGCGCGGGCGGCACGGGGCTGCTGGGCGCCTGCGACATCTCCGTCGCGGGCCCGGGCGCGACGTTCGCCTTCACCGAGGCCAGGATCGGCGTGGCCCCGGCCGTGATCTCGATGCCGCTGCTGCCCCGCCTGGACCCGCGCGCCGCAGCCCGCTACTACCTGACGGGCGAGCGGTTCGACGGCGCGGAAGCGGCCCGTATCGGCCTGGTGACGATGGCGGCCGAGGACCCGGACGCCGCGCTGGAGCCGGTGCTCGACGGGCTGCGGCGCGGTTCACCGCAGGGGCTCGCGGAGTCCAAGCGGCTGGTCACGGCGGAGGTGCTGCGGGCCTTCGACCGCGACACCGATAACCTCGCTGACCTGTCCGCGCGCCTCTTCGCCTCCGACGAGGCGCGCGAGGGCATGACCGCATTCCTCGAACGACGGGATCCCGAATGGGCGGGGTGAACACATGGCCGGGGCGAACAGTGGAGTGAGCAGCGGGGCGAACAGCGGGGTGAACGGCGGGGTGAACGGCGGAATGGTGAACACCCGTGGCGCCGCTCCCAAGCAGGACCGCAGCCGGGCGACCCGGCAGCGGCTGCTGGAGTCGGCCGTGACCTGCCTGGCCGAGCACGGCTGGTCGGGCAGTACGGTCACGGTCGTCGCCGAGCACGCCGGGGTCTCGCGGGGCGCGGCGCAGCACCACTTCCCCACCCGCGAGGACCTGTTCACGGCCGCCGTCGAGTACGTCGCGGAGGAGCGGTCCAAGGCGCTGCGCGCGCTGCCCGCGCCCACCGCGGACACCCGCGCGGCCGTCGCCACCCTCGTCGCCCTCTACACGGGCCCCCTCTTCCGCGCCGCCCTCCACCTGTGGGTCGCCGCGTCGAACGAGCCGCAGCTCGGGCCCCGCGTCACCGGCCTGGAGGCCCGTATCGGCCGGGAGACCCACCGCATGGCCGTGGACCTGCTGGGCGCCGACGAGGCGGCCCCGGGCGTGCGGGAGACCGTGCAGGGCCTGCTCGACATGGCGCGCGGCCTCGGCCTCGCCAACCTGCTGACGGACGACAGCGCGCGGCGCGAGCGCGTCGTGGAGCAGTGGGCGCGCATCGTGGACGGCGTCCTGGAGCGGTAACCCGCACCTTCGCGCACCTTGCGGCCCACATCCATGTCCATGGATGTGGGCCGCTTCCGTTGGCACGCCGCCGCCCCGTGTAACGGGGATTGTGCGCAGTATTGACGGCTTCTGAGGGCACTTCTAATGTGACGGCGATTATTCAGAGACCTGGCAGCAGTTCATATCAATGAACATGGGGAGCCGTGATGTCCACATTGGACTGGGTCGTACTCGGTGGCTACTTCTTCGTCATGGTGGGCATCGGCCTCTGGTCGAAGCGGCGCATCGAGAACGTGGCCGACTTCTTCACGGCCCGTGGCCGCATACCCTGGTGGCTCTCCGGCATCTCGCACCACATGTCGGGCTACAGCGCGATCATGTTCGTCACCTTCGCCGCCGTCGCCTACGACTACGGCGTCACCGTCTACTTCTGGTGGCCGCTGACGATCGGGCTCGGCATCGGCGTCGGCGCCTTCCTCTTCGCACCCCGCTGGAACCGGCTGCGCGCCAAGCACGGCGTCAACTCGCCGCTGGCCTACCTCGCGGTGCGCTACAACCTCCCCACCCAGCAGGTGCTGGCCTACAGTGGCGCCGCGCTCAAGGTCGTCGACATCGCCGCCAAGTGGGTCGCGATCGCCGTGCTGCTCCAGGGCTTCGCCGACATCCCGCTGATCTGGGGCATCACGCTCACCGGCGTCTGCACGATGTTCTACATGGCCTTCGGCGGGCTGTGGGCCGACGTCCTCACCGACTTCGGGCAGTTCATCATCCAGGCCGTCGCCGGAATCGCGATGCTCGTCGCGGTCATGGCCCACCTCACCGGCGTCTCCACCCTGTGGACGATGTGGGACGAGCTGCCCGCGAGCCACAGCGACCCGGTCAACGGCACCGTCACCACAGGGCTGATCATGGCGTTCCTGCTGGTGAAGACCTTCGAGTACAACGGCGGCATGTGGAACCTGGCGCAGCGCTACATGTCCGCGCCCTCCGGCACCCGCGCCAGGAAGTCCGCGCTGCTCTCCAGCGCCCTGTGGCTGATCTGGCCGTTCATCCTCTTCGTGCCGATGATCGCGGCGCCGCTCATCGTGCCGGGCATCGAGAACGGCGAGGAGTCCTACATCAAGCTCGCCCAGGAGCTGCTGCCCACCGGGCTCATCGGCCTGCTGCTCGCCGGATTCTTCTCGCACACCATGGCCATGGTCGCCTCCGACTCCAACGTCATCACCGCCGTCATCACCCGCGACCTGGCGCCCGTCATCGTCCCCAAGGTGCGGAAGCTGACGGCGGGCGGCCAGCTCATGTTCGCCCGCATCACCACCGTCGCCTTCGTCTGCGTCAGCATGAGCTTCGCGCTGTTCAGCGACCCGGACGGCTTCATCATGACGGTGGTCGTCAGCATCGTCGCCGCCACCATGGGCCCGATCTCCATCCCGCTGATGCTCGGCCTGCTGCCCTGGTTCAAGCGCAACGGGCCGACGGCGGCCATCGTCTCCTGGGCGGGCGGCCTCAGCGTCTGGGCCTACCTCTACTGGGGCATGGAGGACGCCACCCAGACCCAGAACGTCAGCTTCCCCGTGCTCACCTCGCTGGTGCTCTACGTAGTGATCGGGCTCGTACGGCCAGAGGGCACCTCCGTCCGCTCGGCCCTGGTCGACTCGCTGGACGACGACCCGAGCGAGGAGGAGCGGGTGGCCCTGGAGCGCAAGTTCCTGGAGGAGGCCCCGGCCAGCGACGTCGAGGCGGTCGAGGAGACGGTCATCACGCGCTGACGGCCGGGCGTACGGCCCGCACGTACACGCCGCACGCAGACGCCGGTGCCCCGTCCACATCCGTGGACGGGGCACCGGCGCGTGAAGGGGGGATCGCGGAGGCCGCCGTCAGCGGTGCATCTCGCCGTACCCCTCGATGTCGCGGGGCGCGCGCGGCCCCGGGCCGACGTAGCGCGCGGAGGGCCGCACCAGGCGCCCCGTGCGCTTCTGCTCCAGGATGTGCGCCGACCACCCGGCCGTACGGGCGCAGGTGAACATCGACGTGAACATGTGCGCGGGCACCTCGGCGAAGTCGAGGACGATCGCCGCCCAGAACTCCACGTTCGTCTCCAGCACCCGGTCGGGCCGCCGGGCGCGCAGCTCCTCCAGCGCGGCCCGCTCCAGCGCCTCCGCCACCTCGAAGCGGGGCGCGCCCAGCTCCTTGGCCGTACGGCGCAGCACCCGCGCCCTCGGGTCCTCGGCGCGGTAGACGCGGTGCCCGAAGCCCATCAGGCGCTCGCCGCGGTCGAGCTGGCGCTTCACGTAGGCGCTCGCGTCGCCCGTGCGCTCGATCTCCTCGATCATCCCGAGCACCCGCGAGGGAGCGCCGCCGTGCAGCGGCCCCGACATCGCGCCGACGGCGCCCGACAGCGAGGCGGCCACGTCGGCGCCCGTGGAGGCGATGACGCGCGCGGTGAAGGTGGACGCGTTCATGCCGTGCTCGGCGGCCGACGTCCAGTAGGCGTCGACGGCGGCCACGTGCCGGGGGTCGGGCTCGCCGCGCCAGCGCCGCATGAAGCGCTCCACAACGGTCTCTGCCTTGTCGATCTCCTTCTGCGGCACCATCGGGAGCCCCTGCCCGCGCGCGGACTGCGCCACGTAGGACAGGGCCATGACGGCGGCGCGGGCGAGATCGGCGCGGGCTCGCTGCTCGTCGATGTCGAGCAGCGGTTTGAGGCCCCACACAGGGGCGAGCATGGCCAGCGCGGACTGCACGTCGACGCGGATGTCACCGGAGTGCACCGGGATGGGGAAGGGCTCGGCAGGCGGCAGCCCGGGGTTGAAGCTGCCGTCGACGAGGAGCCCCCAGACGTTCCCGAAGGAGACCTCCCCGACCAGGTCCTCGATGTCCACGCCCCGATAGCGCAGGGCGCCGCCCTCCTTGTCCGGTTCTGCGATCTCCGTCTCGAACGCGACGACTCCCTCAAGACCGGGTACGAAGTCGGACATCAGGCGGCTCCCTCATGTGTGCGGCAGACGGGGCTGCCGCAGGTCGGCGACGACTGGTGCCCACGGCGAGCGCGCCGTGGACCGGGTCTGCTGCTGGATCGCTGGACCGCTGGACCGGCCGGAACGGTTCCTCCGCCCTCGCGGGGCTGGCGGACCGCGCCGTCCTCCCGGTGATGCCCCGCGCGGCCGGTGCTCACCCGGTCATGACCGGGCCGACACGATAACCGCTCCTGTCCGGGGGCCACAGTCTTCCGCTTCGCGATTTTGGCGGGTCCGGAACACGCGGGGAAGGGTGAGAAGCGGCACAGCCCGCGATCTTCCTCCGCCAGGCATGCGGCGTTGGCGGAACGGGCAGACTGGGATGCCACGGGCGGGGCCACGCGCGCCGGGATGCTGCAAGATATGCGCGTGCCACACGCTGACGATGACGCCGCCCGCAGTACGTCCCCCGCATCCTCCGCATCTTCCCCGTCCTCCGGGACCTCCCCGTCCTCCGGGGCCCCTGCCGCGTCCCCCTCCGGCTCCGGCCCCGCGATGCCCGCGCCGCCGCCCTCGGCGACCGCCACGCTCGACCCCGCCACCATGCGCGCCCACTACCGCGCGACGGGCCTCTCCGAGGACGACCTGGCGCCGAACCCGTTCGAGCAGTTCACGCGCTGGTTCACCGACGCCTCGCGCGGCGGGCTGCACGAGCCGAACGCGATGGTCGTCTCCACGGCGGACGAACGGGGCCGTCCCAGCTCCCGCACGGTCCTGCTGAAGCGGTACGACGAGCGCGGCTTCGTCTTCTTCACCCACTACGGCTCCCGAAAGGGCCGCGAGCTGGAGGCGAACCCCTACGTCTCGCTGCTCTTCCCCTGGCACGGCATCGCCCGGCAGGTCATCATCTCGGGCACGGCCGAGCGGATCGGCCGCGACGAGACCGCCGCGTACTTCCGCACCCGCCCGCACGGCTCCCAGCTCGGCGCCTGGGCCAGCGACCAGTCCGCGCGCGTGGCGTCCCGCGCCGACCTGGACCGCCTGTACGAGGAACTCGCGGCGCGCTACCCGGAGGGCGAGGACGTCCCGGCCCCGCCGCACTGGGGCGGCATCCGCGTACGCCCGTCGAGCGCCGAGTTCTGGCAGGGCCGCGAGAACCGTCTGCACGACCGGCTCCGCTACGTCCGCGCGGAAGGGGACGAGGGCGGCTCCTGGACGGTGGAGCGGCTCTCCCCGTAGAGCCGTGGGAAGCGGTCAGGAGCGGTGGGGAGCGGTGGAAAGCAGACGACCCGCGGGCTGCCTCCTCTCGCCGTGGCGAGAGGCGCCGGTCGGACGAGTCCGACGAGCCCGCGGGTCGGGTGACTGCTGAGATTGGCCGGGCGAACCGGCGTCACACTGTGGCGACGGCTCTAGGCCGCAGCCACCTCACGCGTCCGGTCGTAGCTCATCTGCCGGATCACCTCCTTTCTCGTGTGCACCGCACGTTAGGCAGCGGGAAAAGCCCTCGCAAGCGAATTTCGGGGCGACAACGATTTTCCCGAATACGGTGTGTGCTGGGTCACGTTCGAGTTGAATGATCCGTGCACGCGGCAACAGCCGCAGGCGACAGATTCATCGTGAACGCGTTCAGCCGGGGGTGCTCTCGTGGCCGCACAGTCCAAGATTCACTCCGCGTCGTCGTCCGACGGTGACGGCGACGGCGGCGGAGGCAGCGGAGACGGCGGGGCCGACGACGAGCTTCTTCTCGCCGCCCTCCTCGACGGTATGGACGCCGCCCTCTGCGCCTTCGACGCCGAGGGCGTCGTCACCCACTGGAACCGCGAGGCCGAACGCATCCTGGGCTGGACCCAGGAGGAGGCCGTCGGCCGCCAGGGACTGGCGGGCTGGGCCATCCGCGCGGCCGACGCGCAGGACGTCGAGGCGCGGCTGCTGGGCGCGATGAAGTCCCCGGGGCGCCAGGTCCACGAGTTCGCGCTGCTCACCAAGGAGGGCGGCCGGGTCCTGGTGCGCACCCAGTCCTCCGCCGTCGCCGACGCCGAGGGCAACCCCATGGGCGTCTACTGCGCCTTCAGCGAGGTGCACGCCCAGATCGACCTGGAGCGCTCCATCGCGCTCAGCGAGGCGCTGTTCGAGGACGCCTCCTGGGGCGTGGTCCTCGTCGACGCCGATCTGCGCCCCGCCGTCGCCAACCTGCACGCGGCCCGCGCCTTCCAGGTCTCGCGCACGGCGATGCTGGGACAGCCGCTGGGGGAGTTCGTCGACCAAGGTCTGGAAGAGCTGGAGGCCGCCCTCCAGCACGTCCTCGCCGAGGGCACGCCCCCGGGGCCCGCCGAGATCTGGGTGACCCTGCGTCCCGGGCGGGCTGGACGCGCGGGCGACGGCGAGGGCGGCGCCGACGCCAAGGGCGCCGAGGGGAAGGGCGGCGCCGCGAAGGAGGGCGCCGCGTCCCGCCGCTGCTGGCGCAGCGGCTTCCTGCGGCTGGCCTCCCCGCTCGCGGAGGAACCGGTTCCGCTCGGGGTCGCCTGGCTCTTCCAGGACATGACCGACACCAAGCTGCTCGAACAGGAAGCGGCGCGGCTGCGCTTCCGCGACAACCAGCTCCACCGGGCAGCGCGTGCCGCCGCCGAGTGCGAGAACCCGATGGAAGCGGCGACCATCCACCTCGACTTCGCCCTCGCGGGCTTCGCCGACCACGCGCTGCTGGACCTGACGCCCGTGGCCTGGGCCGACCGCGAGACCGACCCCGAGGGCGCGCCCCGCCTCATCCGCGCGGCGGCCACGCCCGTGGCGGCGCCCGGCCCCCTCCCGCTGATCGAGCCCGACCTCGGCGGCGGCCTCCCCGTCGGCTACGACGCGGGGCACCCCGCGCTCCAGGCGTACGAGCGCTGCGGCTCCGTGCGCGCGAGTGTCGGCGGCTCGGGGGCGCCCGGCTGGGCGGCGGCACGCAAGTGGCCCGAGGGGACGGTGCACGGGCTGTGCACGGTGCTGCGGAGCAGGGGGCGGTCGCTGGGGGTGGCGACGTTCCTGAGAGGCGCGAGCAGGCGCCCCTTCGACCGCTCCGACGCGACGTACGCCGAGGACATCGCCATCCGCATCGCCGCCTCCATCGACCTCTCCCGCACGACGCGCTAACCCCTTCGCGGGGTGCGGAAGGAAACGCAGGGTTGCCCCTTCACCGTGGTGTGCCCCTTCACGGGGTGCGGGGTGAAGGCTTCACGGGGTGCCCGCTCTTGCAGGGGTGCGCCTGCTGTGGGTGCCCCTTTGGGGGTTCGTTCGCGTGGTGCGGGCCGGTGGCACGGGTTGTGCCCACCCGTCCCGCCTTGCGGGACGATTGCCCACAACATTTGCCGTGCCGTCGCCCTGCGGTACGGGGCCGGGTGCGGGCCGGTGGCTTCGGCGCGGCGTGTGGTGACGGTGCGGTGCGGCTGGCGCCGCGTGGTTCTTGGCTCGGACCGTGGTTGTGGGGTTGCTGTGTGGTGGGGGTCGGTGCCGCGCCGGGGTGTCTCCTCGGGCGTAAAGGTCTCACTTTCGGCTTTCCGCCGGTGACTTGCTCGCCCTGCGGGGACACCCCGCCACACCACCTCCCACCCGGTGGCCAACCTCAGCCATTGTTGTGCCCACCCACCAGCCCGCAGCACGCCAACGAAACCCCAGGAGGCACCCCGGGGCTGCGCACCCCTGTGAAGGGGGGTGGAGATTGGCCGACCCGGAGTGGAGGTGGGCCACCGGCGGGACGGGGACGCGGTGGGGTGTCCCCGCAGGTCGAGACGAAGACCGGCGGAAAGCCGAACACGAGACCTTCACGCCGAGGAGACACCCCACCGCGGCACCGGACACCCCCCACCCACGCACCCACAACCCCAACGGAAACCCGGAATCACGCGGCGCCAGCCGCATCGCACCGCAACCACACGCCGCGCCGAAGCCACCACCCGCACCCGACCGGCGCCGGCACGCCAAAAAGTTGTGGGCAATCGTCCCGCAAGGCGGGACGGGTGGGCACAACCCGTGCCACCGGCCCCCAACACGCGAACGCAACCCCAAGAGGGCGCCAGGCAAAGCGCACCCCTGCGAGAAACGGGCACCCCGTGTGGCCATCACCCCGCACCCCGTGAAGGAGTGCAGCCCCCGTGAAGGGGCAACCCTGCGTTTCCTTCCGCCCCCCGCGAAGGGGCTAGCGATAGAAGATGCGGTCCGCGTATTCCGCCATGACGTGGGCGTTCCAGGCGTGGCCGCCGTCGACGTTGCCCGAGCGCAACAGGGGCGGATCGATGCCGCGCCGGGCCAGCTCCCCCGCGGCGGTCGCGACAACCGCCTGCATCATCGCGCTGGTCACCACCGTCGACGCGGGAGCGAACCGCGCCTCGATCCCCGTGACCTCCAGTTCCGCGTCCCCGACACCGATATGGCTGTCGAGCACCACGTCACAGTGATCCCTCAGAAACGTGCCGGTCGAGTGCCGCGACCGTGTGCTCTCCGCGTATGCCACCGACGTGAGCCCGACCACCTTCAGCCCCAGCGCCCGCGCGTTCATCGCCATCTCCACGGGCAGCTCGTTGCGCCCCGAAAGGGAGATCACGAACAGCGTGTCCCCGGCCCGCGCCGGGCTGGAGTCGAGCACTGTGCCCGCGAGCCCGCCGACCCGCTCCAGGGCGCTGCCGAGCGTCGCCGGGCGCACGTCGACGCCGAGCACACCCGGCACGACCAGCAGGTTCATGACGGCGAGCCCGCCCGCGCGGTAGACGACGTCCTGCGCGGGGAGCGAGGAGTGGCCCGCACCGAAGGCGAAGATCCGGCCACCCTCGGCGACCGTGTCGGCGATCAGCTTTCCCGCGGCGGCGATGTTTTCCGCCTCCGCGTCCCTGACCTGCTGCAACAGCCCGATCGCGGCGTCGAAGAAGTCGCCTGCCAGGGTGTTCTCGCTCATGCCGCACGGCCCCTCGGTCTATGGTTCGGGGGCATCCTCGCCCTCCGCCGCGATCACGGTGAGGTCCGGACCAGCGCCCTGTCAATAGAGCGCCAGGGGCCTGTCCGCTCCTGCGCGGCACAGTTGTCGGCGCGATGCGTCAGAATTGAAGACAGGGCCACCGCACGAGCTGACATAGGGGCACGCATGTCCGGATTGATCGACACCACGGAGATGTATCTCCGCACCATTCTGGAGCTGGAGGAGGAGGGCGTGGTCCCCATGCGTGCCCGTATCGCCGAGCGGCTCGATCAGAGCGGCCCGACGGTGAGCCAGACCGTGGCGCGCATGGAGCGCGACGGCCTGGTCACGGTGGCCGGGGACCGTCATCTGGAGCTGACGGAAGAGGGTAGGCGGCTGGCCACCCGGGTGATGCGCAAGCACCGTCTGGCCGAGTGTCTGCTGGTCGATGTGATCGGCCTGGAGTGGGAGCAGGTGCACGCGGAGGCGTGCCGCTGGGAGCACGTGATGAGCGAGGCGGTGGAGCGCCGCGTGCTGGAGCTGCTGCGGCACCCGACCGAGTCGCCGTACGGCAACCCCATCCCGGGACTGGAGGAGCTGGGCGAGAAGGCCGAGGCCGATCCGTTCCTGGACGCGGGCATGGTGAGCCTGGGCGATCTGGACCCGGGCGGGGACGGCAAGACCGTCGTCGTGCGCCGGATCGGCGAGCCGATCCAGATGGACGCGCAGTTGATGTACACGCTGCGGCGGGCCGGTGTGCAGCCGGGCGCCGTGGTCAGCGTGAACTCGGGCTCGGCGGGCGGTGTGCAGGTCGGCAGCAGCGGCGAGGCGGCCGAGCTGGATTCGGACATCGCGGCACACGTCTTCGTCGCCAAGCGCTGACACCCGCCTGTACGTCCGTCCGCTCTCGCGGGCCTCGGCCCGCCTTTCGGGCGGGCGGGTGCGGGACCCCTGGCCCGTCGGGCCACGGGGCTCGCGGACGTACGGCGACGGACCTCCGGCACCGGCCCCCGGACCTCCGGCACCGGCCCTGGGCGGTCCGCGCCCTCGGGCCCGCCCGACGCCCGCCCGGCGGGCCACCGCGCCTCCCCGCGACTCCGGCCGCGTCCGGCCGCCCCGCCGCACGGTCACATTCCGCGACGGCCCGCCTCGGGCACCGCTCCGGCGTGCGCCCCCGCAAGCGCACGGGGCGACCGCGCACGGCGGGGCACCGTCGAACAGCGCGCTGACCAGGGGCTGAGGGGACCGCGGGCGGAGGTGTGCGCGGGCGGCGTCCTGTCGCGGGCGTGGGCGGCGGCGCCGCGTGGGAGGCGGAAGAACTTCGCAAACGGCCCTCCGGGTACCAGAGTTGCCGGAATCCGAGCGGTCGCGTGCGCGGCGTGCAACGCTGTGGCTACGCACATACGCGCGGAAGGGGAGCCGTCGATGAAGCGGGCCGAGCTAGCTGACCGGGCCGACAGCGAGGGCCCCGGCGCCTTCGGCAGCCGGGGCCCCGCTTCCCCAATTCCCCCCGAAGTGACCCGGAGCCCCGAGCTCTCAGGGTCAACCCCCCTCCCGGTAGCTGTCTCCCCTCGCCGCACTCGGCCAACCCTTGAGCAAGGTCACTCGAACGAGGGGTGTCCTCGCGGACGTCGATACGTTCGAATAGAAGTTCGATAGCGTGACGCAGCGGTCAGACGGAATGGGGGTGCCAAGACGCATGGTGCGACGGATCAATGTGACCGGAGCGGACGGGGTGAGGCTCGCAGCCTGGGAGTTCGCCGACCCGCCCAAGGGAGGCTCCGAACAGGAGGTCCTGCCCGACGCCGGTCCCGCGCAAGGCTCTCAGGCGCAGTCGCGGAAGCCACCCGGCGTGCTGTTGCTGCACGGGCTGATGGGCCGGGCCTCCCACTGGGCCGGCACGGCGCGCTGGCTCTCCGGGCGCTATCGGGCCATAGCACTCGATCAGCGCGGGCACGGCCGCAGCGACAAGCCCACCGAGGGGGCGTACGACAGGGAGTCCTTCGTCGCCGACGCCGAGGCCGCGATCGAGCAGTTGGGCCTCGCGCCCCTCGCCGTCATAGGCCACTCCATGGGCGCGCTCACCGCCTGGCAGCTCGCCGCCAAGCGGCCGGACCTCGTGCACGCCTTGGTCGTCTGCGACATGCGCGCCTCGGCGCTGGGGGAGCAGTCCCAGCGGGAGTGGGAGGAGTGGTTCAAGTCCTGGCCGGTCCCCTTCGCGACGCTCTCGGACGTCCGCAAGTGGTTCGGCGAGGAGGATCCGTCGCTGGAGCGCCCCAACCCGGCGCGCGGTGACTTCTTCGCCGAGGTCATGGCGGAGCGGGGCGACGGCTGGCGGCCGGTGTTCTCGCGGCGTCAGATGCTGACGGTCCGCGAGGGCTGGGTGAACGACGCGCACTGGGACGAGCTGGCCCAGGTGCGCTGCCCGACGCTCGTCGTGCGCGGTATCGACGGCGATCTGGGCCGCGCCGAGGCCCAGGAGATGGTGCGTGTCCTGCCCCGCGGGATATACGCGGAGGTGCCGGAGGCCGGGCATCTGATCCACTACGACCAGCCGGGGGACTGGCGCCGGGTCGTGGATCCGTTCCTCCAGGCCGCGCTGGCGACGAGTTCCTGATCGCCGCCGTGTCACGTGCGGGGCCCTCCCCCTGGGCCCCGTGCGCCGCGTTGTGCGCCCCCTACGCCGCATCCCTTCCGGCCATTTCGTCGCCCCCGCCCGCCTGACCCCGCCCGCCTGACCCCGTCCGCCTGACCCGTCCGGCCCTGCCCGCCGGGTCCCGCCCGGTCCGTCAGCCCTGGTGCCGGGACGCCGCCGCGTCGCGCCCGCACGCGTAGGCGAGGGGGGCGATCACTTCTTCCGCGTCGGGGAGCCAGCGGTTGGAGGCCGTGGGCTTGCGGGCCCACTGGACCGGGCCCCTGGTGCCCAGCCGGGACGGCGGGGCCGCGATCCAGTCGCCCTCGCCGCGCGCGGTCAGGTCCAGCGCGCCGGGGGCCCAGCCCAGCTTGCGTACGAGACCGGGGAGCTTGGCCGCGCCGCCGGGGAGGACGAAGAAGAGCATCCGTCCGTCGGGTGTGCAGGTGACGGGGCCGAGGGACAGCTCCATCCGCTCCATGCGCGCCAGCGCGAGGCAGCCGGCGGTCTCCGGCACGTCGACGGCGTCGAAGGTGCGTCCCGTCGGCAGCAGTACGGACGCGCGGGGTTCCTTCGTCCACAGGCGGCGGACGACGGTCGCGCTGCCCGTCGCGTCCCCGGACCAGCGCCGGTTGGCGGGGTGCGCGCCGGGGCGCGCGCAGTCGGTCTCTCCGCAGGTGCAGCGCGGCACGCCCTCGACGGTCTCCAGCCAGGTGCCGGGGAACACGTCCCAGTGCCGCTCCTCCGCGTAGCGCACCGCGTGGTCGAGCGGGGGTTCGCCGCGCTGCTGTGGGATGTGCGGGGTTGTCGTGACTCCTGATGTGACTCCAATGGTCTCTTCCACGCACATCCCAACTGCCCCTGTGAGCAAGGGTTACGGGGCCTTTCGAGGCTTCCCGTGGCATCCCGCGCACCCCGTCGCCGGGTCCCTCCGCGAGCGCTTCCCGATCCTTCCGCGAGCGCTTCCCGGGCGCTTCGCCACCGTCGCCCCGCCCGTCCCGTCACCCCGGCGCAAGGGGCGCGCGGCGGGCCTGCACGAGGGTGGCCAAGGCGGGCGGAGGGAGGGTCCGGGTACCACGTTGTACGTGCCCTGAGCTGCGTTTTCACAAGGGGTCGCTGACGGGGCTCGGAACGGCGCACGGATGCATGTGTGGGGGCGCGTGCACAGATGTACGTCCGTGCGCGGGTAGTCCCTCTCCGGTGCATTGCGCTGCGAAGTGCCGGAGTTCATGCGGAATTTCTGCATATGCGCTGGGCAGTGATCATCCAAAACCTTCACCAGAGGGGGATCACATGGCCGCCAGGCCGCTGGTCGCGAGGCAGCCCAACGAACGGCTGCAAGCACTCATCCAGGAGGCGAACTGCTCCAACGCCGGGCTGGCCCGTCGCGTCAACATGTGCGGCGCCGAGCACGGTCTCGACCTCCGTTACGACAAGACCTCGGTCGCCCGCTGGCTGCGGGGCCAGCAGCCGCGCGGGCGCGCGCCCGGCATCATCGCCGAGGCGCTGGGCCGCAAGCTGGGCCGGACGGTCACGATCGACGAGATCGGCATGGCCAACGGCAAGAACCTCGCCTCCGGCGTGGGCCTCCAGTTCGCCCCCACCGTGCTGGGCGCCGTCGAGCAGGTCTGTGAGCTGTGGCGCAGCGACGTGGGCCGACGCGACTTCCTCACCGGGTCGACCGTCGCCGCCTCCGCGCTCGTCGAGCCCAGCCGCGACTGGCTGATCACGGCGCCGGACGGCCAGGTAGCACGCAACGCGGGCGCGCGCGTGGGTGCTTCGGACGTGGAGGCGGTACGGGCGACGACCGACGCGCTCTCCCGGCTCGACCACCGCTTCGGCAGCGGGCACATCAGGCCCGTCGTCGTGCACTACCTCAACAGCGTGGTGTCCGGGCTCCTCGCTGGCTCGTACAAGGAGGCCATCGGGCGCGCGCTGTTCGCGGCCGTCGCGCGGCTCACCGAACTCGCGGGCTACATGGCCGTCGACACCGGGCAGCACGGCCTGGCGCAGCGCTACTACATCCAGGCGCTGCGCATGGCGCAGGCGGCGGGCGACCGCGCGTACGGCGGCTATGTGCTGGCCGCCAGCATGAGCCACCTGGCCGCCTCCTTCGGGAACCCGCGCGAGATCGCCCAGTTGGCGCGTGCGGCGCAGGAGGGGGCGCGTGGGCAGGTCACGCCGCGCGCCGAGGCGATGTTCTACGCGGCGGAGGCGCGCGGGCACGCGCTGATGGGCGACGCGCGGGCGTGCCAGCACCTGTCGGGCCAGGCTCAGTCGGCGATGGAACGGGCCGAGGGCGAGGAGGACTCGGGCGACGACCCGGTGTGGATCGCGCACTTCGACCGCGCCTACCTCGCCGACGAACTCGCGCACTGCCACCGCGACCTGAACCAGCCTCAGGGCGCCTCCGCACGCGCCGAGGAGGCCCTCGCGGGGCACCCGGAGGGTCGGGCGAGGCGGCGGGCCATCGGGCTGTTCCTGCTCGCCAGCGCGCAGGTGCAGCAGCGTGACATTGAGCACGCTTGCCATACCGGAGCAAAGGCCACAGAACTCCTCGCGGGGCTGCGCTCGGACCGTGGCGTCGAGTATCTGGACGACTTCCGCCAGCGGTTGCTGCCGTACGCGGACGAACCGGTCGTCCGCGAGTTCTCGGCGCGACTGGACCTGGCGGCGGTGGCGTAACGGGCTGGTTCACGGCAAATCCGCACTATGTGAGGGGAAAGGTTGCTGTCCCCCGATCAGGGGCGTGGTCGACCATCCTGGCGACCCGGTAGCGTGAGCCGACGATTCCGAAAGCCAGGTTGATCGAGGAGTCCCGGTGACAGCGCAGAGCGGACGTGGACAGGGCGACGAGCCCCTCTACGAGGGAGTCGTGCTGCCCGCGAACGGTGACCCGTGGACTCCCGAGCAGCAGCGGCAGGTCGCCCAGTCCACCGCGCAGCCCCTCGCGGGCCAGCCGTGGGGCCAGCCCTGGGGCCCCGAGTCCAGCGCCGCCACGCAGCAGCCTCCGGCCGAGTCGTACGGGACGGCTGGTACGGCTGGTACGGCCGGGACGGACGGCGGCGGTTACGCGGCGGGGCAGGGCGCTTACGGCTCCGACGCGTATCAGGCGGCCGACCCGTACCGGACCGAGGGCCACGGCGGCCGGCCGGGGTACGACGCCTGGTCAGGACACGCGGCCCCGCCGGCGCCGTACGGACAGCCCGACCAGCAGGGGCAGTACGACCAGCAGGGGCAGCACGGGCCGTACGCGCCGTACGCCGCACCGGCCCCGCCCCCGATGCCGCCGCCCATGCCTCCGACGGCACCGCCGCAGCCCGCGCGGCAGCCGATGCCCGGGACGTCGCAGGGCGGCCAGGAAGCGGGCGGCACGTACGGGGGGCAGCCGCTGCCTCCCATGGGCCCGCCCGCGCAGCAGTCCGCACCGCCCTCGCAGGGCACCGGCACCTACGGCCAGGGCACCTACGGCGCGGGCCCGCTGCCCCCGCACGGCGCCCAGAACGGGCAGGGCGACCACGGCCCCGCGGAGGGCCAGGGGACCTACGGCGCCCCGGTGCCGTACAACCCGCCGCCCTCGGCGCCCCCGCCCCCGGCCGCAGCACCGATGCCGCCCGCCGAGGCGCCCGTACCGCCGGAGGAGAGCACGCAGTTGCTGCCGCCGCAGCCCGCGGGCGCGCCGGACGCCGGACGGCAGCCGCTGCCGGAGAGCGCGGGCGGTCCGGAGAGCGATGCCGAGGCGACGCAACTGATCCCGCCCTTCCAGGACGAAGCGGCGCGGCAGCCCGGCCCCCTGCCCGGCGAGTGGCCGGACGCGGCGCGCTCGGACTCCGAGGCGACCCAGTACATAGCCCCCATCAACGACGGGCCCGGCTACGGGGAGCAGTACGGCGGTCCGCCGCCGGAGAGCGACTCCGAGGCCACGCAGATGATCCCGCCGCAGACGGCGGGCGCCCCCGAGGCGGCGACGACGCTGCGCTCCCCGCTCCCGCCGGAGTCCGGCGGCACAGGCGGCACCGGCGGCGGCCAGGCGCGGTCCGCCGCGGCGCAGGCGGGACCGCCGCCCGCCTCGGCCCCGTACGGCGCCCGTCCCGGCGCTCCCGGTGCCCCTGGTGAGCAGCGGAAGCGGTCCGAAAGACAGCCGCCCGCCGGGTTCGAGAACCTCTTCAGGGCCGATCCGACGGACGACCCCGCCAACGACCCCGGCTCCACGCAGAGCCTGCCCCTGTTCGACCACGTCGCCGATCAGCAGAGCCAGGCTGCCGCAGGGCCGCAGGGCCGCGCCGCACGGCGCACCGCCGGCCACGGCGCGGGCGCCCACGGCAGCCACGCCGGTCACGGCAGCCATGGCGGACACGGTGGTCATGGCGGTCGCGGCGCGGGCCACGGTGGCAGCGGACGCGGTGGCGGCAGCCGTATGTCGCCCGCCGTGCTGATCGGTGTCGGCATCGGCGCCGTCGCCGTGGTCGGCCTGGTGGCGGGCGCCGTCATCAGCGGCGGCGGCGACGAGGACGAGGGCGCCGCGGGCAGGCCGGCCAAGGCTCCGGCGGCCGAGAAGTCCTCGGCCGCGCCCGACCCCGCCGAGGGCCAGGCCAAGCAGCTCGACAAGCTGCTCCAGGACAGCAACAACAGCCGCTCGACGGTGATCCGCTCCGTCGAGAACATCAAGTCCTGCCAGAAGCTGGGCAAGTCGGCCGACGATCTGCGTTCCGCGGCCGAGCAGCGCAACAGCCTGGTGACCCGGCTCAACGAGCTGACGATCGACGAGGTCCCGGACAACGCGGACCTCAAGACCTCGCTCACCCAGGCGTGGAAGTCCTCGGCCTCGGCCGACAGCCACTACGCCGCCTGGGCGGACCAGGTCGCGAAGAAGGGCAAGAAAGCCTGCCCCAAGGGCAAGGCGCGCACCACCGGGCACACCGCGGCGGGCAACACCGAGAGCGGCAAGGCGACGACGGCCAAGAAGAAGGCCGCGGGCCTGTGGAACCCGACGGCGAAGAAGTACGGCCTGCACGAGCGCCAGTTCGGCCAGCTCTAGCCGGTCGGCACTTGTGGCATCCGCCGCCGTGGCCCGCTCGCAGGCCGGCCTGCCGACCCCCGTCGGCTAGCCCTCGTGCTCGCCCTCCAGCGTGCGCTCCACGTCGACGAAGCCCTCGCGCACCGCGACCAGCTCGCCCTCGCGCACCCGCTGGTAGGTGACCATCGCGTTGACGATGCGGGGGAAGTCGCGGGCCGCGAGCATGTTCTCGTAGCTCCAGCTCAGCTTCGGTGTCAGGCCGCCCGTCGTGACCGGCGTGCCCGTGTCCAGGGCGCGCCGCACGGACTTGGCCGTGACCCCGCCGTCGATCGACTCCAGTACGTGGTGCAGCACGGTGTAGGCGATCCACGTCGTCTGGACGCCGGGGTCCGTGACGTCGATCCGGTTGTCGCCGAACGCGTGCTCGCGCACCACCTTCTTCATCGGGTCCCAGCGCTCGTCGCTCGCCACCGGGTACCAGCCCGTCGCGTACGCGCCCTCCAACGGGCTGTCGCTTCCGCCCGAGCGGTTCACCAGCGACTGCCGCAGGCTGCCCAGCACCGACGCGGTGCGCACCTGGGGGTTGTCCTCCTGGAGCCGCCGGAAGGAGTCGAAGAAGGTGTCGGTACGGCCGCCCAGCACCGCCGTGACGCAGGCGCCCTTCGCCTTGCCGCCGTACTTGGCGTAGCCGTAGCGCTCGCTGTCGGCGCCCGCCGCGGTCAGTGCCTGCTGGGCCTGCTTGGTGTAGTCCGAGGCCGCCTCGGGGGCGCGGATGTCGGTGGCCTTCCCGGCGTCGGCGTCGCCGTCCGCGAGGCCGTCGTTGAGGAGCGCGGGGAGCTGGTCGCCCGCGATGGTGTCGGGGCGCACGAGCGAGACGCGCTCGCAGTCCCCCGCCGCGAGCTGGCGGCCGTTGCCCGCGATGAGGGCGGGCAGGCCGCCGTTGACGGGGTACGAGAGCGGGCTCGTGAACTCCTCGTCCGCGACGCCGTAACCGCCGATGTACGGGATGCCCGCGCCCTCCAGGGAGGACATGAACGAGCGCCCGTGCTGGCTGTACGAGCCGACGACCGCGACCGCGTCCTTCTTCGCCGCGCGGGCCGCGCAGCGTGCAGCGCGCACCGTGTCGTTGTGGTCGTTGCAGGTGAGGACCTTGAGGGGGTGGCCGTTGATGCCGCCCTTGGAGTTGACCCAGCGCGCGTACGCCTGCGCCATCGCGGGCATGCCCGGCATGTTCGTCGCGCCCGTGTTCTCCGGTGCCCAGGTCATCACCGTGATCGGGTCGTCGGCGCTGGCCTCGGCCGTGCCGGGCAGTACGCCGCAGCCGCTCACGGTCAGGCCCAGCAGGGTGGCGCCCGCTGCCGTGGCGGCGACCATGGTCTTGCCGCCGCGGCGTGGAAGGAGAGTGCGAGGACGATGACGGGTGCGGCGCCGTGCGGTCATGGGACCGTACGATTCCGCTCCGCACGGAATTCGGGAGTGATGTCCACTCAACGTGAGGTGGCCGTGAGGTGAACAGCGGGGGCCGTGCGAAGAGGGGCATCGGGGAACGTATGGTCGATGACCATGCAGCAAGGTTCTGTGAAGTCTTCCCGTCGCGGCCGTCGGTCCACCACCATGGGCGACATGCCTGTCAACGACATGCCCTGGTGGCGCTGGCGCTCCAACGTACGGTCCGCGCTGCACATGCTCTCCGACCTCACCTTCCAGCAGGACTGCTGGGCGGCGGGCCGGCAAGGCTACGGCGATGTGACGGACGCCGTCTACCGACTCGTCGAGGACACCTGGCTGGACAACTGGTCGGCCGAGAAGTACGTCGGAACGATCTTCCGTGACTCGCAGGAGGCCGCGCTGGTCGACACCGCGGTACTCCGCGTGCTGCGGATCATGCACCAGGTGGGGGCCGACGCGCCCGTCGCCTCCTACATGGAGCACCACGGCTGGCCCGAGGCGGTACGGGCCGCGCGCGACGCGCACGTACGCCTGGCCACCAACGACGGCGAGGACCCCGACGAGCCGCCCCGCTCCCTCGACGTGCTGGCGATCATGCTGCGCCAGGTCTGACGGGCACGGTCCGACGGGCGGGCGCGGCGCCGCGTGCGGTGCGGGGTGTGCCAACCTTGTCCCATGAGCCAGTCGCACCCCGCCCCCGACCCTGACCAGGCACCCCGCGAGAACGTGCGCGCCCGCGGCGGTCAGCGCCCCGAGCAGTACGTCCTCACCCTCTCCTGCCCGGACAAACAGGGCATCGTGCACGCCGTGTCCAGCTACCTCTTCATGACCGGCTGCAACATCGAGGACAGCCAGCAGTTCGGGGACCACGACACCGGGCTCTTCTTCATGCGCGTCCACTTCTCGGCGGACGCGCCCGTGTCGGTCGAGAAGCTGCGCGCGAGTTTCGCCGCCGTCGGGGACTCGTTCCAGATGGACTGGCAGATCCACCGGGCCGAGGACCGGATGCGGGTCGTGCTGATGGTGAGCAAGTTCGGGCACTGCCTGAACGACCTGCTCTTCCGCTCCCGCATCGGCGCACTCCCCGTCGACATCGCCGCCGTGGTCTCCAACCACACCGACTTCGCCGAGCTGGTCGCCTCGTACGACATTCCCTTCCACCACATCCCGGTGACCCGGGACACGAAGGACGAGGCGGAGGCCAGGCTGCTGCGGCTGGTCGAGGAGGAGAACGTCGAGCTCGTCGTGCTCGCGCGCTACATGCAGGTGCTCTCGGACAACCTCTGCAAGCAGCTCTCGGGCCGCATCATCAACATCCACCACTCCTTCCTGCCGAGCTTCAAGGGCGCCAAGCCCTACCACCAGGCGCACGCGCGTGGCGTCAAGCTCATCGGTGCCACGGCGCACTATGTGACGGCCGACCTGGACGAGGGGCCGATCATCGAGCAGGAAGTGGAGCGGGTCGGTCACGAGGTCACGCCGGAGCAGCTTGTTGCCGTGGGGCGTGACGTGGAGTGTCAGGCGCTGGCCCGCGCGGTGAAGTGGCACAGCGAACACCGCGTCCTCTTGAACGGTCACCGCACGGTCGTCTTCGCGTAGACCCCCTCCCTTCGTCGGTGGTGTTGCGCGGGACGGTCGGCCCGTGCGGTGCGCACTGTAGGGTCCCGCGCTGATTTTTGTGCCGCGTCACGGGGGCGCGGGGCGCTGCGCTGGGCGGTTCGCCGTTTTCGGGTGCGGCTGTGTGGCTTCGGCGCGGCGTGTGGTTGCGGTGCGGTGCGGCTTGCGCCGCGTGGTTCTTGGTTTGTGTCGGTGGCCGTGTGGGGTACGTGTTCTTGGGTGTCCGGTGCCGCGGTGGGGTGTCTCCTCGGCGTGAAGGTCTCGTGTTCGGCTTTCCGCCGTCGTTCGTCTCGACCTGCGGGGACACCCCACCACGTCCCCGTCCCGCCGGTGGCCCACTGCCGCTCCGGGTCGGCTGGGGCCGACTCCATGGCGTGCGGCGGCACAAATTCAGCGCGGGACCTACGGTCCCCACTCCACGGGCCGACCGTCCCGCGCAACTCCCCCTGTCGGGGGTGCGCAGCCCGGGGGTGCCCCTTTGGGGTTTCGTTCGCGTGCTGCGGCCCGGTGGCACGGGTTGTGCCCACCCGTCCCGCCCAGCGAAACGATTGCCCTCAACAGGGGTGGCGAGCCGCCGCCGTCGGCTTCCCGTGACGGGGGTGTGCCCGCACCGTCAGGCGCAGGCCCACAGCATGGCAACAACCGAAGTGGCCACCGGCTGGAGGTTGGCCACCGGGTGGGAGGGGACGTGGTGGGGTGTCCCCGCAGGTCGAGAAAGTCACCGGCCGAAAGCCGAACACGAGACCTTCACGCCGAGGAGACACCCCACCACGGCGCCGACCCCCACCACACAGCAACCCCACATCCACGACCCGAGCCAAGAATCACGCGGCGCCAGCCGCATCGCACCGCAACCACACGCCGCGCCGAAGCCACCCACCCGCACCCGGAACACAACGCACCGCCCAGCGCAGCGCCCCGCGCCCCCGTGACGCGGCACAAAAATCAGCGCGGGACCCTACGGCACCCACCACACCGGCCGACCGTCCCGCGCAACACCCCCGGCGAACCAGGTCGGGAACGGGAACCCCAACAACACCCGCACCCGAAAATGGCGAACCCCCTAGAGGCGGGAGAGGGAGGCGGCGGCGAAGAGGACGTCGCGGATGGCCTCGCGGTCACCGTCCTGTCCGGCCGCCGCGTCCTGGGGCGGCACGTGGCCCGCCGCGAGCTGGCAGAACTCCATGCGGTCCAGCGCCACGTGCGCCACCTCCTCCGCTCTGGAGGGAACCGCTCCGGGTGAGTCCAGCGGGATGTACCAGTGGCCGCCGCCGCTGCCCTCGACCTCCAGGTGCAGCGTGCGTCCCGGCGCACCTGCCGCGCCCAGCCGGCGGGGCGGGGCCGCGAGCCCCGCGCGGCGGCGTCCCGCGATGGTGACGGGCAACTGGCGGGCCGCCAGGTCCACCATCCGGTTCAGATGCTCGCCCGAGGGCAGCTCGTACGGGTAGTCGACGGCGTCCGCGATGTCCCCGGCGTGCACCCAGCACTCGAAGGCGCGGTCCAGGAACGCGTCGCGCAGGGGCAGCGCGAAGTCGCCGTAGGAGACCTCGATACCGGCCGAGGCGGCCCCAGCGAAGGAGACCGTGCGCAGCAGGGTGTGGCCCTGTTCGCGCCAGGGCTCACGGATCGCGGGGGAGCGCAGCTCCGCTGGGGCCGCGCGCCAGTACGCCTCCGTGCGCGTCAGCGGACTCGTGCCCGCGCTGTCCTGCACGGCCAGCTCGGCGAGCGGGTCGGTCAGGCCGAGCGCCGCCGAGACGAGCCCGTCCACGGCGCGCAGATGCCCGATCACCCCGGCGACGGTGGTCTCGCGGGTCGCCTCCTCCCGGCCGTCGAACCAGCGCAGCAGCACCGGGGCCCGCCACTCCTCCTCGGCCATGTCGCGCAGCAGCGCGTCGAGCCGCGCGGTCTCGGCATCGTACGGAGCGGCCCACTCCGGGAGCGGGATACGGGCCGGACGCCGCCCGAGGCAGCCCTCCAGGACGCGCGAGCGCAGCATCGGGTCGAGGTCCAGGCTGTCCTCGGGGTGCAGCAGACCGACCGCGTCCCGCAGCCGCAGCGCCTCCTCTGCGCAGGTGGCGCAGTCGGTCAGATGGGCCTCGATCGCGGCCGTCTCCTCGGCCGAGCAGGCGGCCAGTGCCCAGGCGCCGAGCAGCGACTTCAGGACCCGGTGATCGTAGGCGGGCGGCTCCGGGGGCCCGGGCGGCTCGGGAGGCCCGGGGGTCTCGCGCTGCCCGGGAGCCTCCGGTGCGTCCTCCGTACCGTCACGCACGGCGTCCCCCGCGTCCTCGGTGGCCCCGCGCTGCTCCGGCACCTCTTCGCGCCGGGCCGCACCGGACGGCGGGCGCGGCCCGGGGGAGGGCGAGGCGGAGGGGGAGGGCGGCGGGGCGGGTGCGTCGTCGGCTGCGGTCCGGGGCGGCGGTATACGGGGCGGCTGGGCCGCACCGCTCCCGGGGCCCTGGCCGGGCCCGCCCTCGCCGGGGCTGCCGTCGGAGGGGACGCCGCCCCGGCCGCCGGGCCCGCCGGGGCCTTCCCGGTCGCCCGGTCCGCCCTGGCCGTGCGGGGCGTTCATTCCGGCCGTCCGAGACCACGCGGCTGGGCGGGCAGGGGCCGGGTGCGCGCTGAGGAGAGCAGCTGGAGGCCCAGGCGCAGCCTGCGCCGCGCCTCGTCCTCGGTGACGCCCAGTTGCCTGGCGGTCTGGCGGTAGTCGCGGCGCTGGAAGTAGGCCAGCTCCAGTGCCGCGCGCAGGGATGCGGGCATGGAGGTGACGATGTAGTCGGCGCGGGCCGCCGTTGACGCGGCGCGCACCTTCTCCTCGATCTGCTCGAAGCGCTCGGGGGAGCGCGGCCCGAGGTCCCGGTGCCGCTGACGCAGCCGGGCCGCGGCCTGGCGCTGGGTGACTCCGGCGATCCAGGAGCGCAGCGGTCCCTCCTTCGGGTCGTACGCGTCCGGGTGCTCCCAGACGTGGGCGAAGACCTCGCGCGTGGTCTGGTCGGCCGCCTCCTCGTCGTCGAGGACCCGGTGCGCGAGGCTGTGGACGAGCGAGGCGAACCTGTCGTACAGCTCGCCCAGCGCGGCGGCCTCACCCCGCGCGAGGCGCTGCTGCATCTTCCGGTCCCAGCGCGGTGGTGTGTCATTCGCCATGTGGCTCCCCAGCCCGTACGTACCGCCCTCGTCACGCGCTTCAACACCTCGAATGTAGTGCGAGGGGCAGACAACGCACGCCCCTTTGCGGCAATGTGCGCCCCGGAGCGACTGCTGACCGTACTGATCACGTCACCTTCCGCTCGCCCTCACCCGCCGCCCCGAAACGATCACTCTCGAATTCCGCCAGGAGTTATGCGGGTGTGACTGGAACTATGGGGAGGAACAGAAGGTCCAGGGCATAGGGTCTTGGCCAGGGGCCAGTTTTGACTGCGACCGGCAGGGCAGCCGAGTCGAGGAAGGATCACTTCCGGTACGCGATCACGGCGCGCCACGTCGAGAAGGAGCGCACCAGGCCGAGAAGGGGCGCACCACGCCGATCGAAGGGGATGCGAGACCTGTGTCGTTGAAGGTGTTGGAGGAGGAGCGGGGGGAGTGGGCCGTCCTCCGGGTCTCCGGCGAGATGGATCTGGTCACGTCCCCCGCGGTACGGCAGCACGTGCACGACGCGGTGGCCGACGGACGGCGAAGTCTGGTCCTGGACCTCTCCGACGTGCTCTTCTGCGACTCCAGCGGTGTGGGTGTCCTGATCGCGTCGCGTCGGCTGATGCGCTCTTGCGCGGGGAGCCTCCGGCTGATCCTGCCCGCGCAGGGTGCCGTGGACGGATCGCATGTGAACCGCGTGCTGGCGGCGCTCGGTGTCCGCCGCCTCTTCGACTGCTACCCGGACCTGGACGCGGCCACGGGGCGCGGCGCCACGGCAGGCCCGCTCTCCGCCTGAGCCCTTCCGGCGTTCCGGCGCCTCGACGCTCCCCGGGCCCGCCCCGGCCCGCCTCACCCGAACCGCTCGCGCAGCTTGTACTTCAGCACCTTCCGCAGCGCGTCGTTGCGCGGCAGCGCGTCCACCGTCTCCCACTGCTCCGGCAGCTTGTGCACCGAAAGACCCGCGTCCCGCAGATACGCGGTGGCCTCCTCCAGTGTCAGTGCCCCGGCCCCCTCGGCCCGCTCCACCACGGCACACACCCGCTCCCCGCGCTCCTTGTCGGGCAGCCCGATCACCGCGACGTCGCCGACGGCGGGGTGCTCGTAGAGCAGCTGCTCGATCTCCTTGGCCGAGATGTTCTCTCCCTTGCGGATGATGATGTCCTTCGTGCGCCCGGTCAGCACCAGATAGCCGTCCGGTGTGAGGTGCCCCAGGTCGCCGGTGATGAGGAAGCCGTCCGCGTCGAACGCCTCCGCCGTCTGCTCCGGGTCCAGATAGCCCTGGCACACGGCCTCGCCGCGCAGCCGTACCTCCCCGTCCGTGCCTGCCGGCAGCGGCTTGCCGTCGGCGTCGGTGATCCGTATCTCCATGGCCTCGGGCGGCCTGCCCTCGGTGGTGGCGAGGTTCTCCGGGGTGTCGTCGGGGGCGCCCATGGTGATCATGGGGGCCTCGGTCATCCCGTAGCCGTGGGTGAGCTGGCAGCCCAGCTCCTGGACGACCTCGTGGTACAGCTCCGCCGGTTTCGCCGCGCCGCCGCCCGCGAGCAGCCGCAGCGACGGGATCAGCCTGGTGCCGGGCCGCTTGCGCTGCTCGGCCAGGAACATCGCGTAGAAGGCGGTGGAGCCGCCTGCCGTGGTCACGCCGTTGCGGCGGTACGCGTCCAGCGCGTCGGGCAGCGCGAACTTCTCGAAGAGGACGGCGGGAAACCCGTAGAGCAGCAGCATCACCAGATAGTCGGGGCCGCCGATGTGCGCGTACGGGAAGGCGATCGAGCCGACGTCGTCCGGGCGCAGCCGCAGCGCGTGGGCCAGGCAGGAGCCGCCCGCGATGAGGCTGCGGTCGGTGTGCCGCACGCCGCGCGGGTCCGAGGTGGTGCCGGAGGTCCAGTAGATCCAGCGCACCGCCGTGCCGTCGGACGGGGGCGGCGGGAGGGTGGCGGGATCCCCGTCGGGGAGCGCGTCGTGGACGGCCAGCAGTTGTACGGGTTCCCCGCCAGTCCCCTCCGTCCCCTCCTTCCCCTCCGCCTCTTCCGGTTCCTCCGGTTCCGGGGCGACGCGACGGGCCATCGCCCCGTAGTCGAAGTCCCTCCAGTGGCCCGGGTGGACGAAGTACCGGGCCCGGGTCGCACGCAGCGCGAGGCCGACCTCGCGGTCGCGGTAGAAGGGGATGACCGGGGTCTGTACGGCGCCGAGGCGTGCGAGGGCGAGGGAGAGGACCACGGTCTCGATGCGGGTGGGGAGCTGCCAGGCGACGGTGTCCCCTGGGCGCACGCCCAGCGCGTACAGTCCGGCCGCCGTGCGCTCGGCGCGCGTGCGCAGCTCGCCGAAGCTGATGCGGCGGTCCGACGGGGCCTCGGTGCCGGTTCCCGCGCCCCCATTGCCGTCCCCGTCCCCGGCTCCGTCCCCGGCCTGGATCAGTACCGGCGCTTCCGGGCTGAGCGCGGCCCTGCGCGCGAGCAGTTCCCACAGGGTGCGCGAGGCGTCCAGTGCGTCCGGTGCGTCCGCGGTGCCGGTCATGCGCCCTCCCCTGTCGGGCCCGCTCGGGACCCGGAGTGACGTTAACTGACGTTCCGTCAGATCGTGCGGGAAGCGTAAGCCTCCACGCCTTGTCGGTCCAGAGGTCGCGGGGCTAGCCTCTTTCTGACGGGTCATCAGATACGGGCGAGGGGATATCCCGTGACGGAGCTACCGCGCATCATCAGCGTCGACGACCATGTGATCGAGCCCGCGCACCTCTTCGAGACCTGGCTGCCGCGCAAGTACCGTGACCGCGGCCCCCAGCCGCTCACCGCGGGCATCGGCGAGCTGGAGTACACGGGCGGCAAGTACCGGATCACGATGGACCCGGACGGTCCTCCGGCCGACTGGTGGATCTACGAGGACCTGAAGTTCCCGTACAAGCGCAACATCGCCGCCGTCGGCTTCGACCGCGACGACATGACCCTGGAGGGCATCACCCGCGCCGAGATGCGCCGCGGCTGCTGGGACCCCGTGGAGCGGCTGAGGGACATGGACCTCAACCATGTCGAGGCGTCGCTGTGCTTCCCGACCTTCCCGCGCTTCTGCGGGCAGACCTTCGCCGAGGCGCACGACAAGGAGGTCGCGCTCGCCTGCGTGCGCGCGTACAACGACTGGATGGTGGAGGAGTGGTGCGGCGGCAGCGGCGGGCGGCTCATCCCGCTGTGCATCATCCCCTTGTGGGACATCGGACTGGCCGTCGCCGAGATCAGGCGGAACGCGGCACGCGGCGTGCGCGCCGTCACCTTCAGCGAGATCCCCACCCACCTCGGGCTGCCCAGCATCCACAGCGGCTACTGGGACCCCTTCTTCGCCGTCTGCGAGGAGACCGGAACCGTCGTCAACATGCACATCGGCTCGTCCTCGCAGATGCCCGCCGCCTCCCCCGACGCGCCGCCCGCCGTCCAGGCGTCGCTGTCCTTCAACAACGCGATGGCGTCGATGATGGACTTCCTCTTCTCGGGCGTGCTGGTGAGGTTTCCCCGGCTCAAGCTCGCTTACAGCGAGGGCCAGATGGGCTGGATTCCGTACGCCCTGGAGCGCGCCGACGACGTGTGGGAGGAGCACAGGGCGTGGGGCGGGGTGCGGGACCTGATCCCCGAGCCGCCCTCCACGTACTACTACCGGCAGATCTTCTGCTGCTTCTTCCGCGACAAACACGGCGTCGCCTCCCTCGACACCGTCGGGCGCGACAACGCCACCTTCGAGACCGACTACCCGCACGTCGACTCGACCTTTCCGCACACCAAGGAGGTCGCCCTCGACCATGTGAAGGGCCTCGATGACGAGACGGTGCACAAGCTGATGCGGGGCAACGCCATCCGCATGCTGGGGCTGGACCTCGTATGAGCCGTGTGCGCGTACGCGGGGGCGCCCGATGGACCTGACGTCCACCGAGGAGGAAGAGGACTTCAGACGGCGGCTGCGCGCCTGGCTGGGCGAGGTGCTGCCCGAGCTGCCCGCCAAGCCGGACCCCCTGGACTGGCCGGGGCGGCGCGCCTACGACCTCGGCTGGCAGCGCATGCTCCACGACGCCGGGTACGCGGGGCTGCACTGGCCCAGGGACGCGGGCGGCCAGGGTGCCACCCCGGCGCAGCATCTGATCTTCCTGGAGGAGACCGAGCTGGCGGGCGCGCCCTACGTAGGCGCCAACTTCGTCGGACTGCTGCACGCGGGCCCCACCATCGCGGCCGAGGGCACACCGGAGCAGCGCCGCCGCTGGCTGCCGCCGGTACTGCGCGGCGAAGAGGTCTGGTGCCAGGGCTTCAGCGAGCCCGAGGCGGGCTCCGACCTGGCCTCGCTGCGCACTCGCGCGCTCCGGGACGGCGACGACTACGTCGTGACCGGCGCCAAGATCTGGACCTCGCACGCGGAGGTCGCCGACTGGTGCGAACTCCTCGTGCGCACCGACCCCGAAGCGCCCCCGCACCGCGGCATCAGCTGGCTGGCGATGCCCATGGACGCACCCGGCATCACCGTACGGCCGCTGCGCACGCTCGCCGGGTCCGCCGAGTTCGCCGAGGTCTTCCTCGACGAGGTGCGCGTCCCCGTGAGCAACAGGGTCGGCGCGGAGAACGACGGCTGGCGCGTCACCATGGTGACCCTCTCCTTCGAGCGCGGCACGGCCTTCGTGGGCGAGGTCGTCGCCTGCCGGCGCGTGCTGCGCCGGGTCGCGCGCGCCGCGAAGGCGAACGGGACGTGGGACGACCCGGTGCTGCGGCGGCGCCTGGGGCGGCTGCACGCCGAGTTCACGGCGCTGTGGCGGCTGACCCAGTGGAACGTCAGCGAGGCGGGGCACGCGCTGGCGCGGGGCGGGAGCGGGGTGCCGGGGGTGGGCGCCTCGGTGTTCAAGCTGCGCTACTCGCACGCCCGGCAGGAGCTGTACGACGCGGCGGCCGCTGTGCTGGGCCCCGGTGCCCTCGACGCCGACGAGGAGTGGACCGCCGACCGCCTGTCCTCACTCTCGTACACCATCGCCGCCGGAACCTCCCAGATCCAGCGGAACATCGTCGCCGAGCGCGTCCTCGGCCTCCCGAAGGGACGGTGACGGCGTGGACTTCCGGCTCACCGAGGAGCAGCGGGCGCTGCGCCAGGGCATGCGCGATCTACTGGAGCGCCGTTTTTCCCCTGACGCGCTGCGGGCTGCGGGGCGGGCCACAGCGACCCCGGATGGACAAGAAGGGGGAGGCGGGGCAAAACGGGCAGCCGGTTTCGGGCTCGACCGCGTGCTGTGGCGGGAACTGGGCGCGGCCGGGTTCTTCGGGCTGCGGCTGCCCGAGTCGGCGGGCGGGGTCGGCCTGGGCATGCCCGAGGCCGTCCTCCTCTTCGAGGAGGCGGGACGCGCGCTGCTGCCCGGCCCCCTCGTCGCCACGCACCTGACCGCGAGCGGGGGCGACGGGTGCGACGGGGGAGCGGCGACGGGCGCGGCGAAGGGGGTGGCGGCGGCTGCGGCGAGGGGTGAGGCCGTGGTCACGGCCGTGGACGGCGGCCTCGTGGAGTGGCTGGACGAGGCCGACACCGTGCTCGGCGACGCGTCCGGGGCCACGCCGCTGCGCTCCGTCGACCCGCTGACGCCGCTGCACCGGGTCCCCGCCCCCGAGGCCCCCGAGACCCCCGAGACCCCCGAGGCCGCCGCTCCCGGCCTTCCCGTGCGGGAGGCCGCGCTGCTCACCGCGGCGCTCCAGCTCGGCAGCGCCTCGCGCACCGTCGCCATGGCGGTGGACCACGCGCGGACGCGGCACCAGTTCGGGCAGCCTGTTGGCGCCTTTCAGGCGGTCAAACACCTGTGCGCGGAGATGCTGGTGCGCGCCGAGACCGCGCGCGCCGCCGTCTACGCCGCCGCGGTGACGGGTGAGGCGGCCGAGACGGCGGGGGCGAAGCTGCTCGCGGACGAGGCGGCCGTGCGCAACGCGCGGGACTGCCTCCAGGTGCACGGCGGCATGGGCTTCACCTGGGAGTCCGAGGTCCACCTCCACCTCAAGCGGGCGTGGCTGCGGTCCTGGCAGTGGCAGGACGCGGCGGCGGCAGAGGAGGAACTGGCGGGTGCGCTCTGAGTAACCACTGGGGCGCTAAGTGACGCTTAGTGGTTTGATGCGCAATTTAGATGCGTAATGCGGGATTGCGTGATTACGCTGCGTCGATATCGGGCTGTGTCCTCGATGTGATCGAAGACGAGCGGGGGATGTCATTCCGCTCCGGTACCCTCCCTGGGGTGCGAGCGGTTCCTGGGCGCGGCAAAAGCGAAACGAGTGCATGATGCGGTGTCGTTCGACTGCACCTGGGCAGGGTCGCACAGTATGCAGTACGTCTACTCCTTTGCGCCGGAATATGCCTGAAGCGCTTGTTGCAGTGACTATGCGTCAACCATGCTGTTCTCTGCCGGGGTCACGTTCTGTGACGACGAGGAGACAAGAGGCGATGTGTCCGCCGATTCGGATGGTGTGAGCGGTGCAGGTGCTTCAGGTGCAGTTGGAAATCGGATCCGACCCGATGGAGGTCGGCCGCGCCCGCAGGTGGGCCAGATCCAGGCTCGCGGGGTGCGGTATCGACGCGGACGAGCCGCTGGCGGAGACCCTGATCCTCCTGATCTCGGAACTGGTGACCAATGCGGTCGTGCACACGGGCGCTCCCGCCGTGCTGCGCATGCTGCTGCCGGTACGCCCCGTTCCGCGGGAGTCGGGGGCCGTGCGCGTCGAGGTCGCGGACGTGAGCAGCCGCCCGCCGCGCCAGCGGCAGGCCGACGGTGACGACACCAACGGCCGCGGCCTTGAGCTGGTCTCGGGCCTCGCCGACAGGTGGGGCTGGGAGCGCGAGGAGGGCGGCAAGAACATCTGGTGCGAGCTGGACTGCGACCGGCCGGGCGAACCGGACTGCGCCGAGCCGGGCGGAGTCGGCGCGGGAACCGGTTCCGGGGCCGGTTCCGGAGTCGGGGCCGGTGCCGGTGCGGCGGCCGGTTCCGGTGTCGGGGACGCCGCTCCGGACGCGTTCGCGATGGGTGTGTACGGAAGGGTGTGGGCTCGGACAGTCGGGGCATAACCCTCAAAGTCCAGACCAGGTGTTGACGTCTCGTATCTGGTTGATCACCCTTGGATGGAGCGATTCGTCGCGAGGGGACGCCGAGGGCCGTGTGCTTCCTCGGCGAGTGCGGGTCGTGTTCCGGCGCCGGCCTCCGTTGGAGGCAGGGCCCGAGCGCCGGAGCCGGGTGGCGGTCCGCCGTGCCGTGCTCGGGGTGCGCATGGGCGCACCGCCACCCGACCGGCCTTCCCCTTCGCGGGGTTCTTTACGGGGTCGTCGCGGCCACCGCAGCCGCCGTAGCCGTCGCGGCCACCGTGGCCGTCACAGCACCGCCACCGGTGCCACTGGCGTGCCCGTGCCGCCCACGAACGGCTCCGGGTCCGCCGCCAGCAGGAACGCGTAGCGGCCCTCCTCGGCGCACGCCTCGGACAGCTCCTCCAGGTTCCAGTTCTGGCCCTGGAGCATGCCCATCTCCACCAGGTCGAGGGCGTGGACGGGCAGCCAGAGGTTCTCGATCTCCGGCGGGAAGATCTCGAAGGTGAGCGTGTCGTTCGCGACGGCCGCCACGTCGCGTGCGTGGAACCACTCGGGGGTGCGGACCGACAGGCCCGGTGACGGGAACGCGTACGCCTGCTTGTCGCCCGCCAGATACCGCCGCATCTGGCCCGTGCGGACGAGCACGATGTCCCCAGCCCGTACGCGTGTCCCCGCCAGCTCCTCCGCAGCGGCCAGATCGTCGGGCGTCACCGCGTGGCCGCCCGCCAGTACCTCCTCGCCCCGCGCCCTGGCCACGTCCAGCAGCACCCCGCGCGAGACGATGCCGCGCGACTTGTCGATGCCGCTGAAGGCGGCGCCGCCATGTGCGGTGATCGTGTCGGCGGGGCGGCCGTTGTAGATCCGGCCCGAGTGGGATACGTGGGTGAGGGCGTCCCAGTGGGTGGCCGCCTGGAGGCCCATGGTGACGGCGTCGTCGCTGGTGGCGACGGTGCCGGGGCCGAACATCTCGTGGTTGAGCGCGACCATCGTGTGCAGCGGGTTGACCCGCCCCGGGATCATGCCCGTCTGCACACCGTCCTGCTGGAGCGGGAGTGCGAGCGGGACGCGGCGGCCCGTGCGGACCGTCGTCGCGGCGTCGCGCACGACCGCGTCGGTGATCAGGTTCAGTGTGCCGCGCTCGTCGTCGTCACCCCACCGTCCCCAGTTGTTGACGCGCTTGGCGATGTCGTGGAACTCCGGCGGCAGGGTCATCCTGGCCTCCCTCGGGGCGGGTGTGGGCGGGTTCGGGTACGGGTCTTGTGTTCCGTGGGCGCGTGCTCAAAAATCTAACGGTCCGTCAGAAACCGCGGGAAGGGGCGCGACGTGGGGAACTTCTTGGCAGGCAAGGTGGTCGCCGTCACCGGAGCCGGGCGCGGCATCGGGCGGGCCGTGGCGCTGGCCTGTGCCCGCGAGGGCGCGAAGGTCGTCGTCAACGACTACGGCGTCTCCATCGAGGGCGGCGAGCCACGGAGCGAGATCGCCGACGAGGTCGTCAAGGAGATCACAGCGGCGGGCGGCGAGGCGGTCGCGGTCGCCGACGACGTCTCGACGATGGAGGGCGGCCAGCGGATCGTCGACACGGCCCTAGCGGAGTACGGGCGGGTCGACGGGGTCGTCTGCGTGGCCGGGATCCTGCGCGAGCGCATGCTCTTCAACATGGGCGAGGAGGAGTGGGACCCCGTCGTCGCCACCCACCTCAAGGGCACGTTCACCGTCTTCCGCGCCGCGAGCGCGGTCATGCGCAAGCAGAAGTCCGGCACGCTCATCGGCTTCACCAGCGGCAACCACCAGGGCTCCGTCTCGCAGGCCAACTACGCCTCGGCGAAGGGCGGCATCATCTCGCTGGTCCGGAGCGCGGCGCTCGGCCTCAACAAGTACGGGGTGACCGCCAACTGCGTCGCGCCCGTGGCCCGTACGCGGATGTCGGCCAACGTGCCCATGGAGCTGAAGGAGATCGGCGAACCGGAGGACGTCGCGGCGCTCGTCGTCTACCTGCTCAGCGACCGGGCCCGCGAGGAGGACATCACGGGCCAGGTCTACACCGTCGCGGGGCCCAAGATCGCGGTCTGGGCGCAGCCGAGGGAGCTGCGCGCGGCGTACGCGACGGGAGCGGAGGCGGGAGCGGGAGCGGATGCCGGTGGTGGCGGCGGCGCTGCGCGCGCCGTGTGGACGCCGGAGCTGATCGCGGACGTGCTGCCCGCCACGGTGGGCCAGGACCCGATGCCCCTGCTCGGGCAACTGCGCGCCATGGCCGAGGCGGCGGCCAAGAAGGAGCGGCCCAACGCGTGACGGTCGCGGCGCGTGACGTGAGGGACGACAGGGTGAAGGACCGCAGGGGTGAAGGGCCGGAGGGAGGAACCGGAACCGTGGACTTCGGGGGCGAGGGAGGGGACGAGGCGTTCCGGGAGGAGGCGCGGACATGGCTCCGCACCCACCTCGTCGGCGACTTCGCGGCAGCCGCCCGCCGGGGCGGTCCCGGCAGCGAGCACGAGGCAACGGACGTCCGCCGCGCGTGGGAGCGCGAACTGGGCGCCGCCGGATGGATCGGCATGGGCTGGGACCGTACGCACGGCGCGTACGGCAACCGGGCCGCGAGCCTCACTCAGCAGGTCGTCTGGGCCGAGGAGTACGCGCGCGCCGGGGCACCGGGGCGGGTCGGGCACATCGGCGAGAACCTGCTCGCGCCGACGCTGCTCGCCTACGGCACGCCCGCGCAGCGCGACCGCTTCCTGCCCCCCGTCGCGCGCGGCGAGGAACTGTGGTGCCAGGGCTACAGCGAGCCCGGCGCCGGGTCCGACCTCGCCGCGGTGCGGACGTCAGCCGTCCGGGAGGGCGGTGACGGCGACGGCGGCGGCACGTACCGCGTCACGGGCCAGAAGATCTGGACCTCCCTCGCGCGGGAAGCGGACTGGTGCTTCGTGCTGGCCCGCACCGAGGCGGGATCGCGGCGGCACCGCGGACTGTCGTTCCTGCTGGTGCCCATGGACCAGCCGGGACGCATCGAGGTACGGCCGATCCGGCAGATGTCGGGGACGGCCGAGTTCAACGAGGTCTTCTTCGACGGCGCGCTGGCCCGCGCGGAGCACCGCGTGGGCGAGGAGGGCGAGGGCTGGCGCGTCGCGATGGGACTGCTCGCGGTGGAGCGCGGCGTGTCCACCCTCGTGCAGCAGATCGGCTTCGCCGCCGAGCTGGCCGAGGTGATCGGCCTGGCGCTGCGTACCGGCGCCGCCGGGGCCGACCCCGTGCTGCGCGAGCAACTCGTCCGCTCCTGGGCCGAGCTGCACGCCATGCGCTGCAACGCCCTGCGCACGCTGGGCCGGAACGGCGACGGCAACGGGCGCGCCGGGCACGGGCGCGCGCCCGGCCTCGGCGCCGGGCCCGAGGGCGCGCCCAGTGTCGCCAAGCTGCTGTGGGGCGGCTGGCATCAGCGGCTCGGCGAACTGGCGGTGCGGGTGCGGGGCGCGGCGGGCGCGCTGGGCCCGTACGACTGGACGCCGGAGCGTCCGTACGCCCTCGATCCGCTCCAGCGGCTCTTCCTCTTCACCCGCGCGGACACCCTCTACGGCGGCTCGGACGAGGTGCAGCGCAACATCATCGCCCAGCGCGTGCTGGGCCTCCCGAAGGAGCCACGCGCATGACGCGCACACAGGGCACACAGGGCACACAGGGCACAGCGTCCACGAAGGGTCCGACGCCCGCGAAGAGCTACCAGCACTGGATCGACGGGCGCCGGCACGAACCGGCCGCCGGGCACTATCCCGTCATCGCACCGGCCACCGAGGAGCCCGTCGGCCTCGCCCCCGAGGCGGGCGCGGACGGCGCCGAGGTGGACGCGGCGGTACGGGCGGCGCGCGGCGCACAGGAGGAGTGGGCGCGCACGGAGCCGCGCGAGCGCGCCGCCGTGCTCGACCGGATCGCCGACCTGCTCACCGAACGCGGCCCCGCGCTCGTGCCCCTGCTCCAGGCGGAGACGGGCGCCACGGCGAAGGTCGCCTCGGGGATGCAGATGCCGACCGCGGCCGACCGCTTCCGCCGCTACGCGCGCGGCGCGCTCGAACCCGCCACCGTCCCCCTCGCGCCGCAGCCCGTGCGCGCGAGCGCGCTCGCGCCCGGTGGCCTGATCGGCGCCGCCGCGGTGCGGCGGCCCGTGGGCGTGGTGGGGTGCATCACCTCGTACAACTTCCCCGTCGTGAACCTCGCGGGCAAAGTCGCCCCCGCGCTCGCCATGGGGAACGCCGTCGTGTGCAAACCGGCTCCCCAGGACCCCCTGAGCTGTCTGGAACTGGGGCCGCTCCTCCAGGAGGCGGGGCTGCCCGACGGGCTCTACAACGTGGTCACGGGATCGGGCGCGGCGGCGGGCGAGGCCCTGGTCGGGCACCCGGACGTCGACATGATCAGCTTCACCGGTTCCACCTCCGTGGGCAAGAAGATCGCCGAGACCGCGGCGAAGGGGATGAAGCGCACCCTCATGGAGCTGGGGGGCAAGGGCGCGGCAGTCGTCCTGGAGGACGCGGACGCGCGCACGGTGAAGTCCGCGCTGGGCGCCGTCGCGTCGACGTGGGCCTTCCACAGCGGTCAGATCTGCACGGCGCCGACCCGTGTCCTCGTCCACAGCTCGCTCTACGACGAGGTCGTCACCGCTCTCGCACAGTACGCCGAGGCACTGACAGTCGGTGATCCCGACGATCCGGCCACGCTGGTCGGCCCCCTCATCTCGGCGGCCCAGCGCGACCGCGTCGAGTCCTATGTGGCGGGCGCGCGCGCCCAGGGCGCCAGGGTCGTGGCGGGCGGCGAACGCCCGGCGCTGAAACCGGGCTTCTACGTAGCGCCCACCCTTCTCGCCGGTGTCACCCCGGAGATGACCGTCGCGCGGGAGGAGATCTTCGGCCCCGTGGTCGTCGCCCTCCCCTTCGAGGACGAGGACGAGGCGGTCCGGATCGCCAACGGCACGCCCTACGGGCTGTCCGACTACGTGTTCAGCTCGGACGCGGGGCGCGCCTGGGCGTTCGCGGCGCGGCTGCGCAGCGGCAACATCGGCATCAACACCGTGCAGCGCCACCCGGAGACGCCCTTCGGCGGCTTCAAGGAGTCCGGTATCGGGCGCGACGGCGGCTCGTTCGGGCTGCACGCGTACAGCGAACTCCAGTCGCTGGTCTGGCCCTCCTAGGGACGGCACGGGGACCGGCAAGCGGCGGCATGGCGGCGGCACAGCGGTTGACGTAGCGGTCGGCGCACCAGCAGCACCCCTCGCGCAACAGCGGCCGGGGGAACCAGGACCGAGGGAACCAGGACCGAGGAGCGGGCCCATGCGCGGTGTCATCTTCGACGGCAGGCAGGCACAGGTGGCCGACGACCTGGAGGTGCGCGGCCCCGGGCCCGGCGAGGTCCTGGTCGCGATACGGGCGGCGGGCCTCTGCCACAGCGACCTCTCCGTGGTCGACGGGACCATCCCCTTCCCGGTCCCCGTCGTCCTGGGGCACGAGGGCGCGGGCGTCGTGGAGGCGGTCGGCGAGGGGGTGCGGCATGTGGCGCCCGGTGACCACGTCGCGCTGTCCACGCTCGCCAACTGCGGGACGTGCGCGGAGTGCGACCGCGGGCGCCCCACCATGTGCCGCGCGGCCATCGGCAGACCGGGGCGCCCGTTCACGAGGAACGGGGAGCGACTGTTCAACTTCGCCTCCAACTCGGCCTTCGCTGAGCGCACCGTCGTCCAGGCGGTCCAGGCCGTGCGCATCCCGGACGACATCCCCTTCACCTCGGCCGCGCTCATCGGCTGCGGCGTGCTGACCGGGGTGGGCGCCGTCCTCAACAGGGCCCGGGTCGGCCACGGCGAGTCCGTGGTCGTCATCGGCACGGGCGGCATCGGGCTGAACGTCCTCCAGGGCGCCCGCATCGCCGGGGCCTCGCCCCTGGTGGCGGTGGACGCGAACCCGGCGAAGGAGGAGGTGGCCAGGCGGTTCGGCGCCACCCACTTCGTCGACGCGTCCACGGTGGCGGACACGGGCGCGGCCGTGCGCGAGATCCTGCCGACGGGCGCCGACCACACCTTCGAGTGCGTGGGCAGCACGAAGCTGATCCGGCAGGCCGTCGATCTCCTGGACCGGCACGGCCAGGCCGTGCTCCTGGGGGTGCCGCCGGCCGACGCGGAGGCGTCGTTCCTGGTGTCGTCCATGTACCTGGACAAGTCGATCCTGGGCTGCCGTTACGGCTCCTCGCGCCCACAGCGGGACATCGCCCTCTACGCGGACCTCTACCGGCGCGGGCTGCTGCTGCTCGACGAGCTGGTGACGGAGGTCTATCCCGTCGAGGACTTCGCCAAGGCCGCCGACGACGCGCACCACGGGAGGGTCGCCCGCGGCGTGCTCACGTTCTGACGAACCGGGTCGGGTCGGCGGGGCGGGGCGGGCCCGGCAACCGTCAGGCCGCGACCGTTTCCGCGTCGCGGCCCGTGCGGAACGTGCGCCGGTACGCGCTGGGTGAGACGCCCAGCGCTGCCTGGAAGTGCGCTCTCAGCGACGAGGCCGAGCCGAAACCCGCGTCGGAGGCGATGCGGTCGACGGGCAGATCGGTGTCCTCCAGCAACTGCCGCGTCCGCTCGACGCGCTGCCGGGTCAGCCACTGCTGCGGGCTGACGCCGACCTCCTCGCGGAAGCGCCGCGTGAAGGTGCGCACGCTCATCGACTCGCGCTCCGCCAGGGCGCGCAGCGTGAGGGGCTGCCCGAGGTTCTCCAGCGCCCAGGCGCGCGCGGTGCCGGTGCTGTGGATGCCTGCCACGGGGACGGGCCGCTCGATGAACTGGGCCTGGCCGCCGTCCCTGTGGGGCGGTACGACGGTGCGGCGGGCCACCGAGTTGGCGACGGCCGAGCCGAAGTCCTCGCGCACCATGTGCAGGCACAGGTCGATGCCGGAGGCGACTCCGGCCGAGGTGAGCACGTTTCCGTCGGCCACGTAGAGCACGTCCGGGTCCACGCTCACCTTCGGGAAGAGCGCCTGGAAGCGCGCGCACGACGCCCAGTGGGTGGTGGCCCGCCTGCCGTCCAGGAACCCCGCCGCCGCGAGCACGTAGGCGCCCGTGCAGATGGACGCGACGCGCGTACCGGGCCGTATGCGGGCCAGCGCGTCCGCGAGCGGGCGGCTCAGCACCCCCTCGGCGAAGGGCTCGTCCGCCTCGTGCGCTGCGGGGACGATCACCGTGTCGGCCTCGTCCAGCGCCTCGGGGCCGTGGTCCACGTTGACGGTGAAGTCGGCGTCCGTACGGACCGGGCCCGGCTCGGCGGAGCAGGTGACGACCTCGTAGAGCAGCGTGCCCTCCTCGGTCTTGGCGCGGCCCATCAGGCGGTGCGGAATGCCCAGTTCGAGTGGCAGCAGACCGTGCCGCACGAGGACGGCGACGCGGTGGCGGCCCGGATGACGGAAGACAGCCATGGCCCGATCCTCGCACATCATGGCTTTCGGGCCACTCGTTCGCACGGGGGCGCTGCCGGAGGCTGTTCCGCGTGACCCGGACAACCGAACTCCCTTCGCCAGAGGACCGCGACGAAACCCGTACTGGCCCCCGTATCGGCCGCCGTACCGGCGCGCCGCCGGAGGAGCGGGTTCCGCGCGTGCACCGGGCGTGGTGGGTGGCGGCCGTCGCGTTCGTCGCCCTCGTGGGCGCCGCGGGCTTCCGTGCCACGCCCAGCGTCTTCATCGACCCCCTGCACGAGGAGTTCGGCTGGTCCCACAGCACCGTCTCGGCGGCCGTGTCGGTGAACGTGCTGCTCTACGGGCTCACCTCGCCCTTCTCCGTGGCCCTCATGGAGCGCTACGGAGTGCGCCGCATCGTCGCCTGCGCCCTGCTGCTGATCTCGGCGGGCAGCGGGCTGACCGTCTTCATGGACGCCACCTGGCAGCTCGTCCTGTGCTGGGGCTTCCTCGTCGGACTCGGCACCGGGTCCATGGCGCTCGCGTTCGCCGCGACGATCAGCAACCGCTGGTTCATCCGGCGCCGCGGCCTCGTCAGCGGCATCCTCACGGCCGGAGGCGCCGCGGGGCAGCTCGTCTTCCTGCCGCTGGTCGCGCTCCTGGTGGAGGGCCCTGGGTGGCGCGCCGCCTCGCTCACGGTCGCCTTCTGCGCGCTGGCCGTCGTGCCCCTGGTGCTGTTCGTGCTGCGCGACCGCCCCGAGGACACCGGCCTGCTGCCCTACGGAGCGGGCCCGGACTACGTCACTCCGCCCACGCCCCCGCCGGGCGCGGCCCGGCGCACCCTGGCGACGCTCAGGGACGCGGCGCGTACGAAGGTCTTCTGGCTGCTGGCCGGGACCTTCGCGGTGTGCGGCGCGTCGACCAACGGCCTCGTCGCCACCCACTTCGTCCCGGCAGCGCATGACCACGGCATGCCGGTGCCGGCCGCCGCCTCGCTGCTCGCGGTGATCGGGGTGTTCGACCTGATCGGGACCGTCGCCTCGGGCTGGTTCACGGACCGCTTCGACGCGCGCAGGCTGCTCGCCGTCTACTACGCGCTGCGCGGCGTCTCGCTACTCTTCCTGCCGCTGCTCTTCGCGCAGGACGTGCGCCCCTCGATGCTCTTCTTCATCGTCTTCTACGGGCTCGACTGGGTCGCCACCGTGCCGCCGACCATCGCCCTGTGCCGGGAGCACTTCGGCGAGAACGGCTCCATCGTCTTCGGCTGGGTCCTCGCCTCGCACCAGGTGGGCGCCTCGGCCGTCGCCTTCCTCGCGGGACTCGCGCGCGACACCTTCGGCTCCTACGACGTGGCCTGGATCGGCTCGGGCGCGCTGTGCGCCGTGGCGGCGCTGATGGCCCTGGTGATCCGCAGGAGGCCGGTCACGGCGTGAGGCGGGGGTCCCCTGGGGCCGGACCCGCGTCCGTGTCCGGGCTCGGGTCCGGGTCCGCCCCCGGGGCCAGGTCCGGGGCGCGGAAGGTGGCGCGGTAGGCGCTCGGTGTCACGCCGAGCGCCGCCTGGAAGTGCTGGCGCAGGGAGGCGCCGGTGCCGAAGCCGACGCGTGCGGCGACCGCGTCGACGGGCAGCCCGGTCTCCTCCAGCAGGTGACGCGCCCGTTCCACGCGCCGCTGGCTCAGCCACTGCACGGGCGTGAGGCCGACCTCCTCACGGAAGCGGCGGCTGAACGTCCGTACGCTCATGGCCTCCCGCTCCGCCAGCTCGCGCAGGGACAGCGGGCGGTCCAGATGACGCAGCGCCCACGCGCGCGCGGCGCCCGTGGAGGCGCGCTGCCCGGGCTCGGGCACGGGGCGCGGGATGAACTGCGCCTGCCCGCCCTCCCGGTGCGGGGGCACCACGGTGGAGCGGGCCACGTCGTTGGCGACGGCGGCCCCGTGGTCGCACCGGATCATGTGGAGCGTCAGATCGATCCCGGCCGCCTCGCCCGCCGAGGTGAGGACGTCGCCCTCGTCCGTGTAGAGGACGTCGGGATCGAGCGTGACGGCGGGGAAGAGGCGCCGGAAGTCCTCGGTGGACTTCCAGTGGGTCGTGGCCCGCCTGCCGTCCAGGAGCCCCGCGGCCGCCAGCGCGAAGGCGCCCGTGCAGACGGAGGCGACGCGCGTACCGGGCCGTATGCGGGCGAACGCGTCAGCGAGCGGCCCGTCCAGCCTCCCGTCCGTCTCCGGCACGTCCGGCTCGTGGGTGGCCAGGACGACGACGGTCTCCGCGCCGTCCAGCGCCTCGGGCCCGAGCGCGACGTGTACGGGGAAGTCGGCGTCCGTACGCACCAGCCCCGGCGTGAGGGCGCAGGTGACGACCTCGTACAGCGGGCGGTCCGTGCCTGGCGCCCTGGCCGCGCGGAAGAGCTGGTGCACGAGGCCCAGCTCCATCGGCATCACCCCGTGCCGGACGAGGACGGCGACGCGGTGAGGGCGAGGGCGAGGGCGAGGGCGAGGGCGAGCGGTAGGGGAGGCTGTGGGCGACGGCATGGCCAGATTCTTTCACCTCACGTCCATCTGGCCACTCGTGGCGACAAGGGGCCGTCGCGAGGATCGGCGGCATGAGGATTCTCTGGATATTCGCGCACCCCGAACGCCGCTCCCTGAACGGCTCCCTGCTCGACGACGGCCTGCGCGCCCTGTCCGCACAGGGCCACGAGAGCCGGGTCTCCGACCTGTACCGCATGGGCTGGAAGCCGGTTCTCGACGCCGCCGACCTGGGCGGGACACCGGAGGACGGCGGACGGCTGCTGGTCGGCGCCGCGCAGGAGCGCGCGTACCGCGCCGAAGCGCTGGCCGACGACATCCGCGCCGAACAGGAGAAGATCGCCTGGGCCGACGCGCTCGTCTTCCAGTTCCCCCTGTGGTGGCACGGGCCGCCCGCGATCCTGAAGGGCTGGTTCGACCGCGTCCTCGTCCAGGGCCTCGCGTTCGGCCTCCGGTCCCCCGAAGGGCGTGCGCTGCGCTACGGAGACGGCGGCCTGGCGGGCAAGCGCGCCATGGTGGTCACCACCGTCGGGGCGCGTGCGTCGGGCTTCGGCCCGCGAGGTGTGCACGGGCACGTGGACGAGGTGCTGTTCCCGCTGCTGCACGGCACGTTCTGGTACACCGGCATGCCCTCGGTGCCGCCGTTCGTCGTCTACGGTGCCGACCGGCTGACGGCCACCGGCTACCAGGAGTACGCCGACGAACTGCGCGCACGCCTCCGCGACCTGCCCACGGCCGCGACGCTTCCGTACCGCCACGAGGCGGGCGGCGACTACGACGACGCGCTCGTACTGCGCCCCGCCGTGGCGCCGGGCCGCACGGGGCTGGGCGTGCACCTGCGGCCCGAGGGCGCGGGGGAGCCGGAGCGGGACCGGGGCCGGGGCCGGGCGGCGGCGGTCAGGGGGTGAAGCGGCCGAAGGCGCCCCGGTGGAACAGCAGCGGCGCCGCGTCGTCCCGTACCGCGTCGAGCGCCTGGACGCGCCCCACCACGATGAGGTGGTCCCCTCCGGTGTGCACGGCGTGGACGACGCAGTCGATCCAGGCCGGTACTCCGTCGAGGCGCGGCGAGCCCGTGACGGGCGCCGGTGTCCACCCGATCCCCGCGAACTTGTCGCCGCCGCGCACGGCGAAGCCCCGGCACAGTTCGCCCTGTTCCGCGCCCAGGACGTTGACGCAGAAGACACCGGCGCGTGCGATACGGGGCCAGGTCGTGGACGTACGGGCGATCATGAAGGCGACCAGGGGCGGGTCGAGGGAGAGCGAGGCGAAGGACTGGCACGCGAACCCGGCGGGCGGCCCCTGCTCCCCGTCCGGCTCCTCTTGTGGGGGCGCGGGGCGCTCGCCGGGGGCGGTGATCACGGTGACGCCCGAGGCGAAGCTGCCCAGCACACGACGGAACTCGGCGGGATCGAGCGGCGCCCGCTCGTCGTCCCGTACCGCGCGCAGGCCGGGGCGTGGCACGGGGGCGGCCGACAGGGGCGTGCCCCGGTCCGTCTCGCCGGGTGCGGACGCCGTCGCGCCCACCGACCGCAGATAGCGCACCGCGGTCGCTGCCATGCCTGCGTGTCCCATCATGGACTCATTGAATCTGATGGCCCATCAGATGTGAACCCCTGGCAGGCGGCTCGGTCAGTGCCGGTCGGTGTCGCTCGGTGTCGGCCAGCGCCGGTCAGTGCCCCCGGTACTCGGGGGTGCGGCGCTCGACGAAGGAGGACACGCCCTCGGCCGCGTCCCTCGTCGTCATGTTGACCTCCTGCGCCTGCGCCTCTGCGGCGAACGCGGTGGCACGGTCCACGTCCAGCGAGGCGTTGACCAGTTCCTTGGTGAGCGCCAGCGCGCGGGTGGGGCCCGTGGCGAGGCGCTCCGCCCAGGCGCGCGCGGTCTTCTCCAGCGCGTCGGGCGCGACGACCCGGTTGACGAGCCCGAGCCGTTCCGCCTCGGCGGCCGGGAGCGAGTCCCCGAAGAACAGCAGCTCCTTCGCCCGCTGAGGCCCCACGAGACGCGGCAGCAGATAAGCGCCGCCCCCGTCGGGCACCAGACCGCGCCGCACGAACACCTCCACGAACGTGGCGTCCTCGGCCGCCAGTACGAGATCGCAGGCGAACGCGAGATGTGCGCCGATGCCCGCAGCGGTGCCGTTGACCGCCGCGATCACCGGCTTCTCGCAGTCCAGCACGGAGGCGACGAGGCGCTGGGCGCCACGGCGGAGGGTGCGTGCCACGTCGCCCGGGACGCGTTCCGGGGCGCTGGTACCTCCGCCCCCGCTTCCGCCCCCACTTCCGCCCTTGAGATCCGCTCCGGCGCAGAACGCGCGGCCCTTCGCGGTGAGGACGACCGCGCGTACGGCGGGATCGGCGGAGGCGCCTTCCAGCAGCGCGATGAGGCGTTCCCGCTGGTCCCAGGTGAGGGCGTTCATGGCCTTGGGCCGGTCCAGAGTGATCCACGAGACGCCGTTGTCAGTGGCGTGGCGTACAACTTCTTCCACGGGCTCATCACCGGGGGAGGTGCTCATGGGAACGCTGCTCCTTGTCGCCGTCACGGCCGCTGTCGCGGTCGTCGCTGTGGTTGCCGCTGTCGCGCTGCTCGGTTCGCGCGTGTGCGGGCGGGGCACGCAGCGCGGACGCCCTTCACCGGCAGACGGCCAGCGCGTCGAGCGCCACCGCGCCCTGGCCCCGGGGCAGGACCACCAGGGGGTTGATGTCCAGTTCCGCGAGGCTGTCGCCCAGTTCCAGCGCCATGCGCTGGACGCGCAGGACGACCTCCACCAGGGCCTCCGTGTCGGCGGGCGGCAGCCCTCGCACGCCGTCGAGGAGGGCGCGCCCGCGCAGTTCGGCGAGCATTGCGCGGGCCCGGTCCTCGCCGAAGGGCGGGATGCCGATGGCCACGTCGCGCAGGACCTCCACCAGCACGCCGCCGAGCCCGACGGTCACCGTCGGCCCGAACAGGTCGTCCTGGCCCACGCCCACGACCATCTCGACGCCCTGCTCGATCATCTGGCACACGAGGACGCCGTCCAGCTCGACGCCCTCGTAGCGCGCGATGTCGGTCAGGTCGCGATAGGCGTCGCGCACCTGGCTGGCGGAGGTCAGGCCGACCTTCACCAGGCCCAGTTCGGTCTTGTGGGCGAGCTGCGGGGCCGATGCCTTCATCACCACCGGGTAGCCGACCTGCGCCGCAGCCCGCACGGCGCCCGCCGCGCTGGTCACGAGCTGCTCGCGGGGCACGCGGATGCCGTAGGCGCGCAGGAGCTGCTTCGCCGCGTGCTCGCTGAGCTGCTGCCCCTCGCGCAGCAGCGCGCGGGCCTTGCGCGCGGAGGGGGAGAGGGTGCGGGGCGCCTCGTCGAAGGGAGAGCGGTAGTCGCGGGTGAAGCGGTGGTGTCCGAAGTAGGCGCGCACGGCGGTCACGCAGTTGGCGAACGTACGGAAGGTGGCCACCCGCGAGGAGCCGAGCAGCGTCTTGCGATAGGCGTCCTCGTCGCCGACGGGCGAGCCCCAGATGACGCAGACGAGCTTGTCCGTCTCCTCGGCCGCGTCCACGAGGTCCTGTGCGAGCTTGTCGCTCATCGGCGGGAAGGGCCCGGTGATGGGGCAGATCAGCACGCCGACGTCGGGGTCGGCGAGGATCGCGTCGATGATCTTGCGCCCGCGCCAGTCGCCCACGGGGTGGCCGCCGTTGTCGATGGGGTTGGCCACGCTGAGATAGTCCGGGATCCACTGGTGCAGCTCGGCCTGCTTGGCGTCCGAGAGCGTGGGGAGTTCGAGCCCGGCCGCGCTGGCCAGGTCGGAGAAGTGTGCCCCGGTGCCCCCGGAGATCGAATACACGGCGACGCCCTCCGCGCGCGGCGCGCGTGCCCGCGCCAGCAGCGCCGCGGTGTCCTGGAGTTCGTCGAGTCCGTCGACGCGTATCACGCCGTACTGCCGCATCGCCGCGTCGACGGTCGCGTCGGCGCCGGTGAGCTTGCCGGTGTGCGAGGCGGCCGTGCGCGCCCCGGTCTCGGTGCGCCCCACCTTGACCGCGACGACGGGCACCCGGTTCCGGGCCGCACGGTCGGCGGCGAGCAGGAAGCCGCGGCCGTCCTTGAGCCCTTCCACATAGGCGGCTATCGCCCCGACCTCGGGACGGGAGGCGAAGTAGGAGATGAAGTCGGCGGTCTCCAGATCGGCCTCGTTGCCGGTCGGAGCCCAGTGTGAGAGGCGGACGCCCAGTTCCTGCATGGTGAAGACGGGACGCCCCTGGTGGCCGGACTGCGTGATCAGGGCGATGGCGGGCCCTTCGAGATCGTCGCGGAACCTCTCGAAGGCGTTGAGGTTGGTGTTCGGGCCGAGCAGGCGCAGGCCCGAGCGCTCGGTGACCTCGGCCAGTCGCTCCTGCGCCGCCGCGCCGTCCTCGCCGGTCTCGGCGAAGCCGGAGGCGAAGGCGACGGCGAACCGGGTCTTGGTGTCGGCCAGTTGCTCGATCACCGGGACCGGGTCGCCGACGAGCAGCACCGCCACGTCGACGGGCTCGGGCAGATCGGCGACGGAGGAGGAGCAGGACAGCCCGAACACCGTCTCCCTGGTCGGATGCACGGGGTGGAGCCTGGCCCCCACCCGCTCCGACCACGCGATGAGCTGGCGGGTGATCCCGGTGTTGGGCCGTCCCTCGGCGTCCGACGCTCCGACGACGGCGACGGACTCGGGCCGGAAGAGCCGGTCCAGATCGGGTACGGGCGCGTGCAGCGGGCGACCGCTGACGTCGAGCCCGTCGTCCGACGCTGTGCCGTGCACGATCTGTGCCGAGTGCTCGCCGCAGGCCACGACACGGGCCGGACGGGAGGTGGTGGTGAGGGTGCCGTGAGTCGATCCAAGCATCGTTCTCGCCCACTCCTGTGTGGTGGCCAACACAACTGACGCCCTGTCAGATTACTGAACTGACAGGGCGTCAGGAAGAGGCCGTACCCACCGCGCCGTCAGCCGCGGTGTCCGCGCGGGGCCGGTCGGCCACCCGGTTTTCCGGGGAGGGCGGGTCCCCGGCCAGTGTCGGGGCACCGGGCGTACGGGGTCCAGAGCGCGGGCGGCGGGGGCGGGTGGCGAAGGAGGAGCGGGGGCACGCACGCGACGGCGGCCCCTCCGCCCCGATGAGAGGGGGAAGGGGCCGCAGTCCGGCGCTCCGTCAGGAGAGATACGTGGTGCGGACAAGTGCTACCCGGTGATTTCCCGGCGCGTTCACCGAGGCCCCCCTTCCCCATGTCTGTTTTCGCGCGCTAATTCAGGAGAGGTTGATCATTTCGGACTTTTCCGCACGCGGGCAGAGAATTGCCCCGGGTCGCCGCAGCGGCCCGGGGCAATGCGCGCTTGTTCAGTTCAGCGTGTGTGCGAGGTTCAGTCGTTGCCGACTTCGAGGAGCCAGCCGTCGCTCTGCTCGGTGCACATGAAGCCGTCGGTCTGGCCGTTGTTCGTCAGCTCGGCTCCCTTGTCCATGCAGGCCTGCTGGGTGGGGAAGCCGCGGTATTCGTCCGCCGCCTGTGCGGTTGCCGCTGTGGCGCCGGTGATGGCCGCGAGGCTGGCCAGGACGACTGCTGCCTTTGCGAACTTGCTGCGCATGCACACCTCAAGTGAATGTGGTTCAGCCGAATTTCCGCTGAGCCATGACTTTCGGGATCCAGGGCGTCTCCACGTTTCCGTGAAAAGGGATAGCGAATTTCCGCTGTCCGACGCCCAAGGGGAAAGTATCAGGCGCCCGTTGCCCCTTCGGGTTACTCGTCCGTATGTTACGTGCGCAGGGCATCTTGTTACATTCTCAAGTGCTAGGCGGCGGCCTTGGATATCGCTTTGGCGATTTTGTCCGCGTCGCGGGCGATTTCGCGCAGCATCCCGCTGATGGGATTGGTGAACCCGGTGAAGTGCAGTCCGGGCGCGTCCGGGTGGGTGCGTCTGCCGTGGACGACGGGGCGGCCCCGCGCGTCCAGCACGCCGAGGTGGCCGACGAGGTCCTCCAGCCCGCGCCGGTAACCCGTCGCGGCGATGACGACGTCCGGAGTGACCGTCGTCCCGTCGGTGAGCTGGACCTTGGACCCGTCGAGCGACTCGACACCGGCCACGGGCTCGACGCGGCCCTCGCGCACCGCCTTGACCAGGCCGACGTCCTGCACCGGGATCGCGCCCTCGCGCACCCGCGAGTAGAGGCCGGTCGTGGGCCTCGGGAGCCCGTACGGGGAGAGGTCGGGGAGCGACGCCTTCGCCAACTGGGCGGCGAGCCCGTCCACCAGGCGCGTCGGCAGCCGGCGGCACAGCACCGCGCTCGCCTGCGCGGGCCAGCCCAGGGTGGTGCGGCGGACGATGTGCGGTGGGGTGCGCACGGCGAGGCGTACGCGCGAGGCGCCGCCCTCCGCGAGATCGACGGCGATCTCGGCCCCTGTGTTGCCGACGCCGACGACGAGCACGTCCTTGCCCGCGTACGGGGCTGCGTCGCGGTAGCGCGAGGCGTGCAGCAGCTCGCCCTCGAAGCTCTCGCGCCCCGGCCAGTCGGGCAGATGCGCCGTGTGGTTGCAGCCCGTGGCCACGACCACCACCGGAGTGGTCAGCCGCCGCCCGCCGTTGGCGTGGAGCACCCACTGCTCGCCGTGGCGGTCGAGGCTGTCCACCTCGACGCCCGTCGCGACCTCGATCTGGTGATACTCGGCGTAGGACTCCAGATAGCGCACGAGATCGTCGCGCGCGACCCAGCGCCCGTACGAGCGGGGGATCGGCAGGCCCGGCAGCGACGACCAGCGGCGTGTGGTGTGCAGGTGCAGCCGGTCGTAGTGCGCGCGCCAGGAGGCGCCGACGGAGTCGGACTTCTCCAGCACCACGGTGCTGATCCCGCGCGCTCTGAGCGCGGCGGCCGTCGCGAGTCCCCCGGGTCCGGCGCCGATGACGTGGACGGGTCTTCCCTCATCGGTCATGGGCATGACGGAGAGCTTAGTGCCCATGACCCCTTGCGCACCCGGGGGCATTCCGATGAACTGACGTACCGTCAGATCAACCGTGGGGGCAAGGAGGTTGGCCCATGGAGATGGAGACCGTGTGGCTCAGCGGGGCCGAGTGGCTCGCCGTGCTGCGCGTCGGCCTCGGCCTGTGGTGGCTGGAGAGCTGGCGGCACAAGGACAAGAAGGGCTGGTTCGAACGCGGTACGGGCATCGCCTGGGCCGGTGACGTCGCGGCGAAGCACCGCTGGCGCGCGGTCGGCAAGGGCTTCGACACGGTCGTGAGGCCGAGGCCCAAGGCCATCGCGTACGTCGTCGTGTACGCGGAACTCGCGCTCGGGCTCGGCCTGGTGCTCGGGTTCCTCACACCCGTCGCGCTGGTCGGGGGACTGGTGCTCAACCTCCTCTACCTCGTGCTGATGATCCACGACTGGGCCGAGCAGGGGCAGAACGCGATGATGGCGCTCATCTCGCTCGTCGCGCTCTTCGGCATGAGCTGGCAGACGTGGTCGCTGGACAGCGCACTGGGGATCTTCTGATGGCGGGCCGTCCGGTGAGCCGTCCGGTGAGCCGCCCGGTGAAGCTTCCGGCGAACCTTCCGGAGGCCGACGCCTTCACGCGCACGTACTGGGACGCCGCCGCCGAGGGGCGGTTGCTGGTGCGCCGCTGCCGGGCCGACGGGTGCGGCGCCGCGCACCACTACCCGCGCGAGTTCTGCCCGCGCTGCTGGAGCGAGGACGTCGTGTGGGAGGAGGCGAGCGGACGCGGCACGCTCTACACCTGGTCCGTCGTCCACCTCAACGACCTGCCGCCCTTCGCGGCGCGCGTCCCCTACGTAGCGGCCGTCGTGGACCTCGCGGAGGGGCCCCGGATGATGACCGAGGTCGTCGGGTGCGAGGAGGGCGCGCTGCGGGTGGGGATGGCGCTGCGGGTGGCGTTCCGTACGGAGGGTGACCCGGAGGAAGGGGAGGGCGGGGCGAGCGGGACGGCGGTGTCCGTGCCGGTGTTCACGCCCCTGGAGTGAGGGCGCGGACGAGGGGGCGGAGGATGGGGATATGCGGAGACAACCTGTGCTCGTCTACGACGGAGACTGCGCGTTCTGCACCACCTCGGTGAGGTTCGCCGAGCGGCGCCTCCACGCGCGATGCGAGGCCACGCCCTGGCAGTTCGCCGACCTGGAGGCGCTCGGCGTCGCGCGGGAGAGGGCCGAGCGGGAAGTGCTCTGGGTGACCCAGGGCGGGGAGGTGCACGGCGGGGCCCAGGCCGTGGCCAGGCTGCTGATGCGCTCGCGGGGCGGCTGGCCGCTGCTGGGCGCGCTGCTCACGCTGCCGCCCGTGCGGTGGGCGGCGCACGGCGTGTACCGGCTCGTCGCGGAGAACCGGCAGCGGATGCCGGGCGGCACCGCGGCCTGCGCGGTCCCGCGACCGCCCGGCGGTACGGGTACGGGTACCGGCACCGGTGCCCGCGCCTGAGAGGGCCGGCCCGGCGGGGGCGCGCCCCTACGGGGACACGTCGCGCTCGACAGCGGGCCCAGTGACGCCGAGCCGCGGACGCCGGGGGCGCCCCTGCGGGGCACGTCGCGCCCCGGCCCCGTCGAACCCCGGCCCATCGGGCCCCGAACCTAGTCGCGGCCCAGCACCACCGTGCCCGAGGAGCAGAACCAGCCGCCCGTCCCTGACGCGACGGCGAGGCGCGGGAGCCCGCCGTCCCGCCCCGCCGCCTGCCGACCCTCACCCGCCTCGCCGCGCAACTGCCGCACCGCCTCCACCAGCAGGAACAGCCCGCGCATCCCGGGGTGGCAGGCGGACAGGCCGCCGCCGTCGGTGTTGGTGGGCAGGCCGCCCTTCAGCGTGAGCCGCCCGCCCGTGACGAAGTCGCCGCCCTCGCCCTTCGCGCAGAAGCCCAGGTCCTCCAGGGTGACCAGCGTCATGTAGGTGAAGGCGTCGTAGATCTCGGCGACGTCGATCTCGTCGGGGCGCACCCCCGCGCGCCCGAACGCGTCGCGCCCCGAGACGGCGGCGGGCGAGACGGTGAAGTCGTCCCACTCGGACATGGTGGTGTGCGAGACGGCCGTGCCGGAGCCCAGCACCCACACCGGGGGCCGCGCCAGGTCCGGCACCCGGTCCTCGGCGACGAGCAGCACCGCGCAGCCGCCGTCGCTGCGCACACAGCAGTGCAGCTTGGTGAACGGGTCGGCGATCATCGGGCCCGCGAGGACGTCGTCCACGGTGAGGGGCGCGCGGTACATGGCGTCAGGGTTGGCGGCGGCGTTGGCGCGGGCCTGGACGGCGACCTCGGCCAACTGCTCCAGGGTGGTCCCGTACTGGTGCATATGGCGGCGCGCCGCCATCGCGTACTTCGCGATCAGGGTGTGCCCGTAGGGCACCTCGAACTGGAGCGGGCCGCGTGCGCCGAACGAGAGGTTCGCCGTGCGGCGCCCGGCCTTGAGATCGGCGCGCGCCGTCGAGCCGTAGACGAGGAGGACCGCCTCCGCGTGCCCCGCCGCGATGGCGTCGGCGGCGTGCGCGGCCATGACCTCCCAGGTCGAGCCGCCGACGGAGGTGGAGTCCACCCAGGTGGGGCGCAGTCCGAGGTACTCGGCGACCTCGGCGGGCGCGAGCGTCCCGAGCCCCGCCGAGGCGAACCCGTCGATCGCCGAGCGCTCCAGCCCGGCGTCGGCGAGCGCGCGCCGCGCGGCCTGGGCGTGCAGCGCGTACGGCGTGGCGTCGTCGACCCGCCCGGTGTCGGACAGCGCGACCCCGGCGACGGCGACCCCGCGCCGCCCGGTCCCGCGCCCGGCCTCGTGTGCGGTGGTGCGTGCGGTGGTGTGAAGTGCAGCGGCAGCCATGGAATCTGACGGTACATCAGATGTGTGCGGAGCTGGAGAGGTGCGGCGCCGGTGCGCGAGGCCGGGCTCCGCGAGGCCGCTCCGCGAGGTCGCGAGGGTTGGACGGCCCGCGCCTCTGGGCATCTCGTAAGCACGTCCCTAGCATGACGCCCCGTCAGATCTGAGGGGAGTGCCGATGGACACCGCGTTCACCGAGGAGCAGGACGAGATCCGGCGCACCGTACGGGAGTCGCTGGCCAAACGGTGCGGCCCCGGCGAGGTGAAGTCCGCCGTGCTCACCGGGCACGGCTACGACGAGGACCTGTGGCGCCTCCTCGCCGGGCAACTGGGCCTGCCGGGGCTCACCGTGCCGGAGGAGTACGGGGGTGCGGGCTGCGGAGGCGTCGAACTGGCGCTGGCCTGCGAGGAGGCGGGCCGCGTGCTGCTGCCCTCGCCGCTGCTGGCCAGCACGGTGCTGAGCGCCCCGCTCGTACGGGCCCTCGGCACCGACGCACAGCGCGCCGCGCTGCTGCCCCGGCTGGCCTCGGGTGCCCTGACCGCCGCGCTGGCCGTCCCCGGCGGCGCGCTTCCGCTGGCGCTCGGCCTCGTCGGCGCCGACGCGACGGAGGGGGCCGACGCGGCAGCGGGCGACGGTCGCGGCCGGGCCCCGGACGCGGACTGGTCGGGCGGCGGGCGCGCGGGCGGTGTCCAAGCGCGCTGCACGGACGACGGCTGGCGGCTGTACGGCGAGGCCGCGCAGATCCTGTCGGGCCACAGCGCGGGCCTGCTCCTGGTCGCGGCGCACACGGGTGGCTTTGTACGGGGCCGGACGCTGCTGTTCCTCGTGCGCGAGGGCGCCGAGGGCCTGGTGCGGGCCCGGCAGACCGGGCTCGACGAGACCCGCGCCGTCGCCCGCGCCGAACTGCGCGACACCCCGGCGGAGCTGCTGGGCCACGACGATGCCACTGCCGTACGGGACGCGCTCGCGCGTGTGGGCGCCTCGGCCGCGGCGGCGCTCGCGGCGGAGGCCGTCGGCGCGGCGGACGGGGCGCTGGAGCGTACCGTCGAATACGTCAAGACGCGCGAGCAGTTCGGCCGGGCCATCGGCTCCTTCCAGGCCGTGCAGCACCGGCTGGCCGATGTGTACGTACGGGTGCAGGCCGCGCGCTCGGCCGCGTACTACGCCGCCTGGGAGGCGAGCGGACCCGCCGCCTCCGGCAACGGCCCAGGGCCGGTTCCGGTTCCGGCCCCGGTTCCGGGGGGCGTGTCGGCGGGGCTCGCGCTGGCGCAGGCACTGGACGCGCTGCGGCTCGCGGCGGGAGAGGCGGTGCAGTTGCACGGCGGAGTCGGCTTCACCTGGGAGCACGAGGCGCACCTCTACTTCAAGCGCGCGGCCGGGGACGACCTCCTCCTCGGCCCGGCACACCGCCTCCGCGACCACGCCGCGGCCCGCGCGGGCCTCTTCACGCCGCCCTCGCCGCGCCCGCCGTCCCCGTCGCCCACTCTCGAAACCGGCGCCGACGCGGCGGTGAGGGCGTGATGGACAGGGCGAGGATGGTGCAGCGGATGTCCTCGACGAGGGGCTTCGCGAAGGTCGCCCCGTACGTCGTCCCGGCCCTGGACCGCACGGTCCACCGGCTCACCGGCGGCAGGAAGATGCTCAGCGACCAGATGCTGCCGGGCGTCGTCCTGACCGCCAAGGGCGCGAAGACGGGCCTGGAACGGCGTACGCCGCTGGCCTGCATGCCCGAGGAGGGCGGCACCTGGCTGCTCGTCGGCAGCAACTTCGGCAAGCCGGGCCACCCCGCGTGGACCGCCAACCTGCGCCGTCACCCGGAGGCCGTGATCAGTTGGAAGGGCGAGGAGATCCCCGTCACCGCGCGCCAGTTGGAGGGCGCGGAACGGGAGGAGGCGTGGCAGGCCGTGCTCGGCTTCTGGCCGCCGTACGCGGTCTACCAGTCACGCGTCGAACGCCGCCTGCGCCTCTTCAGGCTGGAGCGCCGCTAGAACAGCGTCCCTAGTAGAACGGCGCCCACGGCAACCGACCCGACGCCACGGCAACCCGCCCGACGGCCCGGCGTGCCGGAGCGACGCCGCCCCGCACACTCCAGCCGCCTACTTGACGGGCTTCTTGCCCGTCACACCCAGGTGCACCAGCAGCGCGAGGCTCGGCTTCAGCTCCGCCTGCTTGACGCCCCAGCTCTGGAAGCCCTTCTGGTGCCCCGCGACCGAGGCCAGCATGGCGACGAGGGCGCCCGCCATCGCGGCGGGGTTCACGTCCTTGTCGACCCTGCCCTTGGACTGCAACTCCTTGATGGAGTCGGCGAGGGAGTTGTTGACCGAGTTGAGGATCTTCATGCGGATCTTGTAGAACCGCTTGTCGCCCTCGGCCGCGCCCAGGTCGACCACGCGCAGGATGGCGTCGTTCTTCCGCCAGAAGGAGAGGAAGCCGTCGACCAGCTCCTCCGCCGTCTGCCAGCCCGACTTGCCCGTCCAGGACCGCCCCGCGACGAGGTCGGTCAGGCCCGCGCCCTCCTTCGCCATGGCCTCGGCGAGTTCCAGCACGGCGCCTTCGACGTCCGGGAAGTACTGGTAGAAGGTCGCAGGGGACGTGCCCGCCTTCCGCGCGACATCAATGACCTTGACGTCGCGATACGGCGACGAGCTGAGCATCTCGCTGAGGCAGTCGAGCAGCTTCTGCCGCGTCGCCTGCCCGCGGCGCCCGGCTACTCGGCCGTCGACGGTTCGAACTTGTCCTGTCATGCCGTCAGCTTACCGAGGGGTGATCGGGGCGCGATTCGGCGCATGCAAATGGGGTGAAGCGGCGTCATCACGGGAGCGCGGCCGGGGCGCGGGCGGGATGCGGAACCGCCGGTGTTCAGTGCTTTTCACTGCGCTTGCCCCCGAACACGGCTAGCGTTCCCGTACAGGTCGGAATCCGCCCCCAGGGAGGTACGGAAACCATGGCCGCACACGTGGGCAGACATGCGGACAGGCATGCGGACAGGCATGTGGACAGGCCCCGCGAGGGCGCCCCCTGCTGGGCCGACGTGATGCTGGCCGACCTGGAGGCGGGCAAGCGGTTCTACGGCGGGCTGTTCGGCTGGAGCTTCGGCGAGCCGGTGAGCGGCAGGGACGCGTACACGCTCGCCTATCTGGACGACGGTGTGGTCGCGGGCCTCTTCGTGAAGCCCGACGGGCGCATGCCCACCGTCTGGAACCTCTATCTCGCGACGGACGACGCGAAGCTGACCGCCTCCCGCATCCGCGAGGCGGGCGGCCGGATGCTGATGGATCCCATGCCGGTGAACGGCGTGGGCGTCAACGCGGTGGGGGCCGATCCGGAAGGCGCCGTGTTCGGGCTCTGGCAGACCAGGACACAGAGCGGCTTCGAGGTGCGCGAGCGTCCTGGCGCCTACATATGGGCGGAGGTCTACGCACGGGACAAGATGACGGCCGACGCCTTCTACACCGAGGTCTTCGGCTACGGCATGCGGGACATCGACGCCGGAGGGGGAGCGGACTTCGCGCTCTGGGCCCTGGAGGGCGATCCGGTGGACGACGCGCACGCCGTCGGAGGCCGCTGTCTCATCGAGAGCACCTTCGCTCCGCAGATGCCCGCGCAGTTCCTCACCTACTTCGCCGCGGCCGACTGCGACGAGACGGCGCGCACGGCGGTCCGCCTGGGCGGGCGCGTCCTGCGCGGCCCCGAGGACAGCCCGTACGGGCGCTTCGCCGTCCTGACGGACGACCAGGGCGCGAGCTTCGCCGTGCTGGAGCCGCCGTCCGGGGAGGCCGCGGGCTGAACCGTACCCGGCGCGGAACCGTAGCTGAGCAGGGAAGCACGGCGAGCTGAGCGGGAGGGGAGTGGAGAAACGGGGGAAGCGGGGGAGAGGTGTCCGGCCCCTGCGCCGGGCCGTGGACGGCGCGGCCCGGCACAGGTCCGGTCCGCGTCGCGCATCGCACCGCACGGGGTGCGAGGCGAAGGGCGCGAGGCGAGGGGCTGAGGGCGAGGGGCGACACTCCCGGCGCACGGTGAAGGCCGCGGGTGGGCACGTCGCGTCTCCGGATGGTAGGAATGCCGGAAATCTCCCGCGTCGGTGCGCTGACCCGTAAGGCGAAGACACGTCCGGGCTGCCCCCGGGTTCGCAACCGTCGGCTTCGCCAGGAAGAATCAGCCTCTGGACCGCAGGTCCGGCACGGCAGTGAGAAGCTGCACGGGGCGGAAGTCGAAGAGCCCCTACGGGGAGGTGGCAGGCAAGTGGTGGAGCAGCTTACGCAGCACGATCCGCGGCGGATCGGCCCGTTCGAGGTGCTCGGCCGTCTCGGTGCCGGGGGCATGGGGCTGGTCTATCTCGCGCGCTCGGCGTCCGGGCGGCGCGTCGCGATCAAGACCGTGCGTACGGAGCTGGCCGAGGACCAGCTCTTCCGGGTGCGCTTCACCCGCGAGGTGGAGGCGGCGCGGGCGGTCAGCGGTTTCTACACGGCCGCCGTCGTGGACGCCGACCCGCGCGCGGCCGTGCCCTGGCTGGCGACGGCGTTCGTGCCCGCACCCTCCCTCGAGGAGATAGTCAATGAGTGCGGGCCGCTCCCGGTGCAGGCGGTGCGCTGGCTGGCGGCCGGGGTCGCCGAGGCGCTCCAGTCGATCCACGGGGCCGGACTCGTCCACCGCGACCTCAAGCCCTCCAACGTGCTCGTGGTCGAGGACGGGCCGCGCGTCATCGACTTCGGCATCGCGTCCGGCGTCTCCAACACGCGCCTGACCATGACCAACGTGGCCGTCGGCACGCCCGCGTACATGTCACCCGAGCAGGCCAGGGACTCCCGCAGCGTCACCGGGGCCAGCGACATCTTCTCGCTGGCTTCCACCCTCGTCTTCGCGGCCACGGGGCACGCGCCCTTCCACGGCGCGAACCCGGTGGAGACCGTCTTCATGCTGCTGCGCGAGGGCCCCGATCTGGAGGGCATGTCGGAGGAGCTGCGCCCCCTGATCGAGTCCTGTATGCGCATGGCGGCCGAGGAACGCCCCACTCCGGCCGACCTCCAGGCACAGCTCGCGCCGCATCTCTTCTCGTCCGGCGGCGACGACAGCGGCACGGCCTCCGCCTGGCTGCCGGGCGGCGCCGTCGCGCTCATCGAGCGCAAGCGCGGCGTACGGCCTGCGCCCGTGCCGAAGCGCGAGCCGCCGCCCAGGCCGCAGCACGCCGCACCCGCACCCGCACCCGCACCCGTACCCGCTCCCGGTCCCGACCAGGCCCCGGCGCACGGCGCGCCGCCCGAGGCGGTCCCGGCCGGTCACGGCGCGGGCCAGGGCCAGGGCCAGGGGCAGGGCGGCCAGCACGGACCGGGGCACGCGGCGGCGTACGCGCACGGTCAGCACGGTCAGCAGAGCCAGCACGGCCAGCACGGACACGGCGGCGGCGCGCACGGCGGATACGACGGACATGGCGGGCACGGAGGCCACGGAGGCCACGGCATCCCCGCGGGACCCGGCGGCCCCGCGGCCGTCGGCGCCAACACGGGCGCGAGCGCGGGCCCCGGAGCAGCCGCGGCGGCGGCCTCCGTGGCCTCGCCGCCCGCCGCGCAGTCGGGGCCGCACATGGCGCCGCCCAGCTCGCCGCCGGTCGCGCCGGCGCAGGGCGCCGACGGCAACCCCGTACGGCTTCCCGGCTCGCATGTGCCGATCGGCCCAGGACCGCGCCGTTCCGAGGACGCGCGGTCGGCCGACACCGGCCCCGCGACGGGCTGGGTGCGCCCGCCCAACGGTGGTCAGCACGCCGCGCAGCCCGCGCCACCGCCCACCGCGCCGCCCATGCCCCACCACCCGTCCGGTGTCTCCGGCGTACCGGGCGCCACCGGTGTCACGGGCCCCGGCGCCGGAGCCGGTCCCGAAGCGCAGGCCGCTGCCGCCGCCGGTGGCGCCGGTGGCCCCGGAACGGGCGCGCCGCCGCCGCCTTCGGTCCCGCCGCAGCAGCAGCGCTGGCGGCCGTGGCGGTTCCGCATGTCGAACGACGTGTGGGGCACGCCCGTCGTCGCCGACGACCTCCTGTACGTCACCTCCTTCGAGGTGCACGCGCTCGACGTGGCCAGCGGGCGGCGGCAGTTCAAGACCCGCGAGGTGGCGTGGTCGATGGCCGTCGCGGGCGGTCGCGTGCACGCCTCCGACGGGCCGAGCCTCTACGCCCTCGACGCCCAGGACGGCTCCGAACGCTGGCGGCTCGCCACCGACGGCTGGGTCTACGCGCTGAAGGTCGACCGCGGCACCGTCGTCACCGGCACCCGGGGCGGCGGCGTCCAGGCGTGGGAGGCGGGCAACGGCGAGCGGCTGTGGGAACTCACCGGAGCCCAGTCCGACTTCGAGACCCCCGAGGCGGGCCCCGTCCTCCACGACGGCACCGTCTACACCTGGGGCGACGGACGCCTCTACGCGGTGGACGCGCGCGGCGGCACGGAGCGCTGGTCGTATCCGGTCGGCGACGTCTCGGCGACGGGCGGCGTCCCCGTGCGGGTGACACCGGCCGAGGACGGCACGGTGTACGTGTGCGCCGGGTCGCGGGTCTTCGCGCTGGACGGTGCGACGGGCGCCGAGCGGTGGCGTTTCGACGCCCCCGCCGCCTTCCTGTGCGCCCCGGCCTTCGCGCCGGGCCCCGCCGTCACGGGCGGCGGCATCTACCTCGCCGACTACCTCGGCACCGTCTACGCCATCGACGCGTCCAACGGCCACGACCGCTGGCGCATCGCCACGGAGGCGCGGCACTCCACGGAGGCCGTCGTCGTCGCCGACGGCCTGGTCCACCTGGGCAGCGGCGGCGCGCTCTACACGCTCGACGCGGTCAGCGGCACCCCGCGCTGGCGGTTCGCCGCCGGCGGCGACGTGGTCGGCGCGCCCGTGGTCTCCGCGGGACGCGTGCACTTCGGGTCGGCGGACCACTGCCTCTACACGCTGGACGCGGTGGGCGGCCAGCTCCGCTGGAAGCTCGCGACGGGCGGCGAGATCACGGGGTCGCCGGTCGCGGCGGGCGGCGTGGTGTACGCGTGCAGCAAGGACCGCTGCGTCTACGCCCTCGACGCGGCCAAGGGCACGGGCCAGTCCCGCCAGACCTGACCCGACCGCCCCTGCGCGTCGGCCCACTCCGCGCGGTCTCCGGCTCACTGGCCTGTGCGTCCGGGCTGGGCCTGACGGGCGGGGCCGCGTCTGGTCCGCCGGGTGCCCGGCCCGGCTGGGGGAGGCTGGCGCCGCCCCTTCGGGGCTGCCCTGTGCGGGCTGCGGCTGACGGGCGGGGCTGCGTCTGGTCCGCCGGGTGCCCGGCCCGGCTTCCCGGCCTGTCCGGCTTCAGTTGAGGGGCCTGGCATCGCCCCTTCGGGTCTGCGGGCTGCGGCTCCGCCGGGGTGGACGGCTCGGGTTTCTGGCCTGTCCGGTTCCGGTTGAGCGGGCTGGTGCCGCTCCTCCGGTTCTGCCTTGCGCGGGCTGCGGCTGACGGGCGGGGCTGCGTCTGGTCCGCCGGGTGCCCGGCCTGCTCGGCTTCGGCTGGGGGAGGCTGGCGCCGCTCCTTCGGGTCTGCCCTGTGCGGGCTGTGGTCGGCCTGTGTGTCTGGGCCGCGCCTGGTCCGCCCGGCTGTCTGGTTCGCCGGGTCTGTCCGCTCGGCTGAGGGGGGCTGGTGCCGGGTCGGGGCGCGTGTTCGGGCGGGGTGCCGGGGGTCAGGCCGCGTCGCGGTGGTTCGGGGTTCGGTGGCTTCCGGGGTTCTCCGGGGCGGTCGGGGGGAGCACCTGGGTCTCGTCCATGTCCTTGGGGGGCTGCTCGGGGGGCCAGGGTTCCGTGTCCTCCGGCGTCGCCGCTCCCCGCATGTCGCGCGGTTCCGTCGTCTCCGTCGGCTCCGCTGTCTCCCCTGTCCGCGCCGCCTCGCGCTCGGGGAGAGGGATCACTTCCGTTTCCGGTTCCGGACGGGGCGGGCCAGTGGGCGGTGCGCCCTGTCCGGAGGCGTCCGGCTGTCCCGGGTGCCCCGGCTGACCCTGCTGGCCTGGCTGCCACGCCTGCCCGGGGTGACCGTACGGGTCGGGACGGGGCTGGCGTACGGAACCGGTCGGCGGGGTCGGCCTGAAGTCCTGCTGCTTGCCGGGGTCAGCGACGGGCCAGGGGTCGCGCTGTCCACCCTGCGCCCGGTACGGAGAATCCGGTTCCGTTCCTGGTTCCGGTTCCCACCCTTGGGCGGGCGGACGACCGGGGGCCCACGGCTGGGGCGGCGTCGAGCCGGGCGGCGCGGGCTCGTACCCGTAGCCGGGCCCGTACCCGTATTCGCCGTCCGCCTCCTCCGCCGCCTCACGGCGCCGAGCCCGCCGCCCACCGCGGCGGCCCCGCATCACGAGCGCGCCGACGAGCAGCACGACGCCTCCGGCAGCCGCGCCCGCCACCCCCGTGCCCAGCCCCTCGTCGCCGTTGCCGCCCGCCGTGAGGCTGCCCTCGGCCTGGCCCTGGCGGACCATCCACAGCGCCGTGAAGCCGAGCACGAGCAGGCCCGCCAGCGCCGCCGGTGACTTCGCCCTCAGCAGCACGGCGACGACCGTGAGGAGGGCGGCGACGAGCATGGGCAGCAGCATGCCGGAGAGCGGCGTCGCGGCTCCTCCGGTGATGCCGCCGCCCGTGAACAGCTCCTCGACGCGGAAGTCGCGCCCGAGACGGCCGTCGTACCAAGGACGGAAGGGGCTCCATACGGCGGCCGTCGCTCCGATGAGGGCGAGCAGGGACCCGAGGATGTTCCGGATCATCGCCTCGCCTCGCTTTCCGGCGTCCTGACCCGGCCCTGAGCGGGCAGGCGGGCGCCGAAGGGTGCGTCGTCCACGTTCGACGCTACGCCCGCGGGAACCGCCCCGCCACCGCTGACGTCCCCCACGTAAGCGTTTGGAGAGGCGGCGGGAGCGGCAGCCGCGCGAAGTCACATGCGTCTCTCAAGACACTTCCGTACCACCCGTCACAGCGCTGCTAGGGTGACGTGCGCTCGTCAAAAGGCGGGTGACATGTCACTACTTTTGCGTAAGTAACGGGGAGTTGAAGAAGCGTGAAGCTTCGTCATGTTCGGGCGGTGGCCGTCTTCGGGGTCGCCCTCGTCCTGCTGACCGGTGCCCGCGGTTCGCACGGCGGAAGCTGCGGCAAGAGCGACAGCGACAGCAGCAGCAGTAGCAGCAGCAGCGGTGGCAGCGACGACGTGATCGGCACGACCGGCAGCACGGGCGACGTCGGCAAGGACGACCTCAGCGGCGGCACCTCGTCCACCGGGACCACGTCCTCCGGCACCACGTCCTCGGGCACCAGCACCACCGGCAGCGTCGGCGGCAGCAGGAACGACGCCATGCGCGACATCCGGATCTCGGACTGCTCCTACGACGAGGCGACCGGCATCACCGCGAGCCTGTCCGCCACCAACAGCACGTCGGAGACCGTCACCTACGAGGTGACGGTGAAGTTCACCGACGCCAACAGCGCGACCATCGCGACCGAGGACCGCACCATCGCCCTCGTCGAGGCGGGCGGGACCGACACCCTGGACGTGTCCACCCCGTACGTGCCCGAGCAGGGCTCCAACGGCGGCGGCGAGTGCAAGGTCACCGACGTGTACCGCAAGACCTACTGAGTCAGCGCTTACCGTCCCACGTCGCCTCAGCGCAGCCGGAACCCGGAACTCCGGGCGCCGAACAGGCCGGACTGCTGATCAGGCGGCAGATTGCCGAGCGCGATCAGGTGCGGGGCCTGGGCCATGGCCTGGCCCCGCACCGCCTCCTTGGCGGCCCACACGGCCCGTACCGTCCCCTGCACCGCCTCCGCCGGGTACGAGGCGAGCACGCGCGCGCAGCGCAGCGCCGCCTCCAGCGCGCCGCCCGGCGGGGTCAGTTCGGAGACCAGTCCGACGTCGTACGCGCGGCGCGCCGAGATCCGTTCCGCCGTCCCCATCAGCGCCATCCGCGCCACCTCGCCGAGCGGCATCCGCTGGGCCATGGCCATCGCCTCGTACGCGCTGACCATGCCGTAGGTGGTGTGCGGGTCGAAGAACGCGGCCTCCTCGGAGGCGATCAGGAACTCCGCCTCGCCCAGCAGGTAGAAGGCCCCTCCGCACGCCATCCCCTCGACGGCGGCGATGACCGGAATCCACAGGTCGTTGGCCTTGGGGCCGATGGTGAGCAGGGGGTCGTCGAGGGCGTAGGGGGAGTGCGGCTGACGCGCCCCGGCCGCCACGGCCGCCTCGCGGTCGATGCCGGTGCAGAACGCCCGGCCGCCCGCCCCCGTGACGACGGCGGCGCGCACCGAGGGATCGGTGCGGAACCCGCGCCACACGGCGGCCAGTTCGGCAGCCGCCGCCAGGTCGATCGCGTTGTGCCGCGACGGGCGGTCGAGGGTGACGACGGCGACACCGTCCACGGTCTCCGTCCGGATCATGGACCCCGCACCGGTCTTGTCCCCGTCTGCGCCCCCGTCCCCGCCTGCGTCACCGCCCCCCGTCACGGCCGCTCCAGCAGCCAGCGCGGCACGTGGGTGCCGTCGGAGAGGCGGGTGAAGGCCACCTTGACGGGGGCGCCGATGCGCAGGCGGGACGGGTCGACGGAGTTGAGGGGCGCGTCGGGCGAGGCCACGAGGTTGCCGACGAGCCGGATGTGCGGGGCCTCGGCCAGCTCCACCACGATCGCGTTGTACGGCGCCTGTTCGGCGTACCCGGGAAGCAGCGGCGGATGCGGGACGACGTACGACCACACGCGCCCCCTGCCGCTCATCCTGCGCCACTCGCTCGCGAAGGAGTGGCAGTACGGGCAGCAGGGCCGGGGCGGGAAGCGCAGCTCCCCGCAGGACTCGGCGGCACACGCCTGGACGCGCAGTTCGCCCTCGGCGGCGTACTGCCAGAAGGGGGCGCCGTCGTCGTCGCTGACAGGTGACAATAGTTGATTAACAGAATCTGTCATCTGTTATCTGTCCTCCCAATTTCAGATTCCGGATTTCCCATCCCGGATTCCCGGCTCCCGTTCCCGCCCGTCCATTCCCCGACCCCGTTCAGTTCCGCAGCAACAGCGCCGACGTCGGCACCCCTTCGCCCGCCGTGACCAGGCACGTCGCGGCGTCGGGCACCTGGGCCGTCGAGGTGCCGCGGAGCTGGCGGACGCCCTCGGTGATCAGGTTGAAGCCGTGTACGTACGCCTCGCTGAGCCCGCCCCCGCCCGTGTTGATGGGCAGCCGCCCGCCGATCTCCAGGGCCCCGCCCTCCGTGAAGGCGGCGCCCTCGCCCCGGTCGCAGAAGCCGTAGCCCTCCAGGGAGAGCGGTATCAGCGGCGTGAACGCGTCGTAGATCTGCGCGACGTCCACATCCTGTGGGCCGAAGTCGGCTGACTTCCACAGGTGTTCTGCCGCCGTCCAGGAGGGGCCCGTGAGGGGGTCGTCGTTCCAGTAGTTGACCATCCCGTGGTGCTGTGCGGGCAGGCCCTGCGCGGCCGAGTGGACGTAGACGGGGCGCTGTCGGCAGTCGCGGGCGCGGTCGGCGGAGACGAGCACGCAGGCCAGGGCCCCGTCCGTCTCCAGGCAGTTGTCGAAGAGGCAGAGCGGCTCGCTGATCCAGCGCGCCGTCATGTACATCTCGCGGGTCAGCGGCCGCTCGTACATCATCGCGGCCGGGTTCTGGTTGGCGCGGTTGCGGCAGGCGAGCGCGACGTTGAAGAAGTGGTCGCGGGTGGCGCCGTACTCGTGCATGTAGCGCCGCGCGAGCATCCCGATCTCGTCCGCCGGGCGCAGCAGCCCGAAGGGGCGCGTCCATTGGGCAGGAGTGGGCAGTTGGACACGGGTGTTGGTCCACGGCCGGGCGCCTGAGCCGCGCTTGCGGGAGCGCCAGGCGACCCCGACCGTCGCCTGGCCCGTCGCGATGGCGGCGGCCAGGTGCGCGACGGTGGCGCAGGAACCGCCGCCGCCGAAGCCGACCTTGGAGAAGAAGGTCACGTCACCCGCGCCGATGGCCTTGGCGACCTCGACCTCGTCGGTCTCCTCCATCGTGTACGAGGCGAGCCCGTCGACCTCGGACGGCGCGATGCCCGCGTCGTCGAGTGCGGCGAGGATCGCGCGGCAGGCCAGTGCCTTCTCGGATTCGGGGAGGTTCTTGGCGAAGGGGGTCTGGCCGGCCCCCACGATCGCCGTCGCGTCCTTGAGGTCGTTGAGCGCTGCCCCCATCGCCACCTCCGGGCGTATCCGCGTGTGTGCCTGTCCAGGGCGTGGCCGTCACCCCGCCGCGTCCGGGACTGCTGACAGCGGAGGAGGCTACAGCTAATCTGACGGATAGTCAGCTAGTAACCGGCTACTCGGCGGGAGACTTGCATGCGCGAGACGGCGTCCTCCCGGGGCGAAGTCCCTGGCCCCCGGCCCCCGGCCACCCGGTGGCGCACCGTTCCGGACCTCGTCCGCGACGCGGCCCGGCGCTACGCGGACCGCGAGGCGGTCGTCGACGGCCGCACGCGGCTCACCTACGCGCAGCTCGGCGCGCGCGTCGAACGCGCGGCGGCGGCCTGCGTCGCCGCGGGCCTCGCGCCGGGGGAGCGGGTCGCCGTCTGGGCGCCCAACACCGTCGACTGGATCACCGCGGCGCTCGGCGCGGTGACCGCGGGCGGCGTCCTCGTCCCCGTCAACACCCGCTTCAAGGGCACCGAGGCCGCCTACGTGCTGCGCCGCACCCGCGCCACGATGCTCTTCGTCACCGGGACGTTCCTGGGGACCTCGTACGTGGCGTCGCTGCGGCGCGCCGCGTCGGAGGTGCCGGAACCGTCGGAGGCGCCGGGGGGCGGCACCGTGCCCGGCGTCGGGCCGCTGCCCGGTCTGCCGCACCTGCGTACCGCGGTCGTCTTCTCCGACGACGCGCCCGAGGGCTTCCACACCTGGAGCGGGTTCCTCGCGGGCGGCGCGGACGTGCCGCCCGAGGCCGTACGGGAGCGGGCCGACGCCATCGACCCGTCCTCCCCCTCCGACATCACCTTCACCTCGGGCACCACGGGCAACCCCAAGGGCGCCGTCATCACCCACGAGCAGACCCTGTGCGTCTACGACACCTGGGCGGGGCTCGCGGGCCTGGAGGAGGGCGACCGCTATCTGATCGTCAACCCGTTCTTCCACACGTTCGGGTACAAGGCGGGGATCATCGCCTGTCTGACGCGGGGCGCGACGATGATCCCGCAGCCCGTCTTCAGCGTCGAGACCGCGCTCGCGCACATCGCGGCGGAGCGCGTCAGCGTGATGCCGGGCCCGCCGACCCTCCACCAGTCCGTGCTGGACCACCCGCACCGCGCCCAGCACGACCTGTCCGCGCTGCGCCTGGTGGTGACGGGTGCCGCGGTCGTGCCGCTGGAACTGGTCGAGCGGCTGCGCAGCGAGCTGAAGATCGCCACCGTGCTCACGGCTTACGGGCTCACCGAGGCCAGCGGCACCGTCACCATGTGCCGCCAGGGCGACCCGGCCGAGATCATCGCGGGCACCTCGGGCCGCGCGATCCCCGGTACCGAGGTCCGCGTCGTCGCCTCGTCGGGCGCCACCCAGCCACCAGGCGAACCCGGCGAGGTCCTCGTGCGCGGCTACCACGTGATGTCGGGGTACTTCGAGGAGCCGGAGGAGACGGCGAAGGTCCTCACGTCCGACGGCTGGCTGCGGACGGGCGACGTCGGCGTCATGGACGCGGACGGCAATCTCCGCATCACCGACCGGATCAAGGACATGTTCATCGTCGGCGGCTTCAACGCCTACCCCGCCGAGATAGAGCAGCTTCTCGCCCGCCACCCCTGCATCGCGGACGTCGCCGTCGTCGGCGTGCCGGACGGGCGGCTGGGCGAGGTCGGCAAGGCGTTCGCCGTCCGGCACGAGGGCGCGACGGTGACGGCCGACGACCTCATCGCCTGGTCACGCCGGGAGATGGCCAACTACAAGGTGCCGCGCGAGGTCGAGTTCGTCGACCGGCTGCCGCGCAACGCGAGCGGCAAGGTGCTGAAGACGCGGCTGCGCTCCGGGGGTTGAGCGAGGGAAGCGCGGTGCGATTCCGCGTCGGTACGCCGGAATACGGGGCGGGCGGGAGAAGCTGAAGACTGCGCGCCCGGTGCCACTGTCCGCCGGACGCGCGTCTCCCTTACGGCCTTACGGCACGTTCTGCGAAGGAGCACGACATGGCCCTGTCCCGTGAAGAACGCGAACACTTCCTCGCCGAGCCGCACATCGGCGCCCTCTCCGTAGCGCGGGAGGAGGCGAACCGGGCACCGCTGACCGTCCCCATCTGGTACCAGTACGCACCCGGTGGCGAACTGTGGATCATGACGGGCCGCGACTCCGTCAAGGCCAGGCTCATCGGCAGCGCCGGCCGCTTCACGATCATGGCCGACCGCCTGGAGCCCACGATCCGCTACGTCTCCGCTGAGGGCCCGGTCACCGAAACCTCCCCGGCCACCCAGGAAGCCCTCCGCGAGATGTCAGCCCGCTACCTCCCGCAGGAGAAGGTGGACGGCTACGTGGCCTGGTCCTGGAAGGAGCACGGCGAACAGATCATCATTCGCATGCGCCCCGAACACTGGGTGAGCGCGGATCTGGGAACGGTATAGCCGACGGAAGAGACCGGGGCGCTACGGTCCTTGCCGTGCCCGGCCCTGGGCTCAGGAGGTGCGGTCGCGTCCTAGGTGGCTTGGGCGACGGCCGGTCCCTGGTCCTCGGACGTCGGCGGGGCGACGGTCTGGTGGCGGTCCTCGGTGGTCACCGTGTCGGAGTCCGCGGCTAGCGTGGGCCCGGCCGAACCGACGGCCATCGCTATGGCTATCGCACAGGTCGCGATGATCTTTTTCGAACGGGTCATAGAGAGACTCCTCCCAAGGGGAACGGGCTTGACCTTTGGTGCTGCGCGTGACGCTAGTCGCATAATGTTCGGACGAATCCGGTCATGGCTGGAACTCACCATGAAGTGACGGGTTCTGATATCCGTATACCCGCGTCTGTCCCTCTTGCGCACACGCGCGGGCCGTCACCGGCGACTCCCCCTCTCCGTCGCCGATGACGGCCCACGCATGTCCCCCGTGGTGGTTGGTCTTAGCCGGCGGGCTCGCTCGACTGGTGACGGTCCTGCGTACCGACGGTGCCGACCGTGGCCTCTTCGTTGGCGGGCTCGCTCGACTGGTGACGGTCCTTGGTGGTCGGGTTGTCGTCGGTCGTGGTCTTCTTCTCGTGAGTACCCATGGTGAATCCCCCTGTTTCTATTCATTTGGGTGACGGTGCCCGCCCGGCGACTCCCCCGTGGGTCGCCGGACGGGTGTTGCAGGACCGCATACCTTAGTCGGTCTGCGGCCCTCCCCCATCGGTCCGCCTGCCCCCCGACGCGACGGATCGATTGCAATGAGCATGGCGGGTGGCGATAAACGATCGATGAACGTCCGGTTGGCGGGCTGTCTCAGGCGGCCACGGTGGGGCGGAGCAGCTCCCTGACCTCGCTCGCCTCAACAGTGCCGAGTTCCTCGAAGATGGCGAGAGCCTCGCGCCAGCAGGCCCGAGCGCGGTCGGTCTGTCCCAGAGCGTCCAGTGACTTGCCGAGAACGAGCAAGAACGTTCCCCGCCGCCATTCCCCGCCGATCCCGCGCAGCGCGAGGGCCCGTTCGGCCTGCGCCGCCGCCTGGGCGGGCTTGTGCGCCGCGAGATACACCTCCGCCAGTCGGAAGTGGGTGTTGCCCTCCCACAGTTGCTGTCGGCTGTGGCGGAAGATTTCGATGGCTTCGAGGAACTTCTGCTCCGCTTCCTGGGGCCGATGGGCGGCGGTGAGTGTGATCCCCAGCGCGTAGAGACCGTTTGCCAACCGCATGGAGACGTCCAGCTGACGGTAGATGACGACCGCCTGCTCGGCGAGCTGGACCGCGCTGGAGGCCCTTCCGGTGCCGACGTGCGCGCGAGCCAGGTTGCACAGTGCGCTGGCCTCGGACGGCTTGTTCGCGTACTCGCGGAACCGGTCCAGCGCCTGCCGGATGTATTCCTCGCCCTCGGTGTACCTGCCCTGGTAGTTCGCCACGATCCCGCGGTCGTTCAGCGCGTACGAGGAGGAGATCGGGTCCTCGGACGCGAGCCCGAGGATGCCCGCCATGCGGGCCTCGTCGTCCGCGCGGTCGAAGGCGCCCGTCGTCAGGTGGAGCCCCGTCAGCACCGAGCGGGCGCGGGCCTCGGCGTGGGTGTCCCCGGCGATCTGGGCGGCCTTCTTCAGGGTCTCAGCGGCCTGCTCGTACTGGCGGACGTTGATGCCCGCCTCGCCCAGGTCGCTCGTGGCCATCAGCAGGTCCACCGCGCGGCGCAGTGTCGGTCCCGAGGCGAGCTGACGCGCCGCGGCGAGGAAGCAGCCGGACTCGGCGAAGAGCCAGTCGATGGCCGCGCTCTGGCCGTCGAAGGCGAGCCCTGGGCAGGCCGTCTTCGCGAGGTGTTCCACCAGGCGCTCGCCCGGACGCTCCAGGGCGTGCACGTTCCGTGCCGTCGCCAGGTAGAAGTCCAGCAGCCGGGAGAGCGCCGCGTCCCGTTCGCTCGGCGGCTGTTCGTCGCGCTCGGCGCAGGCGCGGGCGAAGAGGCGGACGAGGTCGTGGAGGCGGTAGCGGCCGGGCGCTGCGGATTCCAGGAGGGAGGTGTCCACCAGGGACTCCAGCAGGTCCTCCGTCACCGCCGGGTCGCGGTCGAGCATGGCCGCGGCCGCCTGGACGGAGATGTCCGGGCCGTCGGCGAGGCCCAGCAGGCGGAAGGCGCGGGCCTGTTCGTGGTCGAGCTGGCCGTAGCCGAGTTCGAAGGTGGCCTTTACCGCTTGGTCGCCCGCCTGGAGTTCGTCCAGGCGGCGGCGCTCGTCCGCGAGCTTGGAGGCGAGGACGGAGACGGTCCAGGTGCGGCGGGCCGCGAGCCGGGCCGCCGCGATGCGGATGGCCAGCGGCAGGAACCCGCACGCGGCGACGACGTCCATCGCCGCCTGCCGCTCGGAGGTGACGCGCTCCTCGCCCACGATGCGGGTGAAGAGGGTCATGGCCTCCTCGGGGCTCATGACGTCGAGGTCGACGAGGTGCGCGCCCGCGAGGTCCACCATGCGGGCCCGGCTGGTGATCAGCGCGGCGCAGCCCGCCGTGCCGGGCAGCAGGGGCCTGACCTGCGCCGCGTCGCGGGCGTTGTCGAGGAGGGTCAGGACGCGGCGGCCCGCGAGGAGGGAGCGGAAGAGGCCCGCGCGTTCCTCGACGCCGTCCGGGATGGCCGAGTCGGGTGTGCCCAGCGAGCGCAGGAACGCGCCCAGCACGGCCTCGGGTTCGGCGGCCGAGGGGCCCGCGCCCTGGAGGTCCACGTAGAGCTGTCCGTCGGGGAAGTGCTCGGCCGCCGCGTGGGCGACGTGGACGGCCAGCGTGGTCTTGCCGACGCCGCCGATGCCCGCGACGGCGGAGACCGCCATCACCGTGCCCTCGGCCTCCCCGAGCTGGTCGCTCAGTTCGGCGACGAAGGAGGCGCGACCGGTGAAGTCGGCCACCGTGGCCGGGAGCTGGGCCGGGCGGGTCAGGCTGGGGACGGCCGTGCTCTCGGGCGCGTCGGGGTTGTGGTTGAGGCCCTCGTCGGCCTCCAGGATGCGCTGTTGCAGCTCGGAGAGCTCGATGCGCGGATCGACGCCCAGCTCGTCGGCGAGCAGGCGGCGGGTGTCGGCGTAGACGGCGAGGGCCTCGGCCTGCCTGCCGCTGCGGTAGAGGGCGAGCATCAGCAGTTCGCGCAGCCGCTCGCGCAGCGGGTGCGCGGCGGTGAGCGCGGTCAGTTCGCTGACGGCCTCGGCGTGGCAGCCGACCTGGAGGTCGAGATCGAGCCGGTGTTCCAGCAGGCTGAGGCGCCACTCCTCCAGCCTGATGCGCTGGGTCTCGGCGTAAGGGCCCGGGACGTGGGCCAGCGGCTCGCCGTCCCACTCGTCCAGGGCCGCGTTGTACTGGGTACGGGCGCGGCAGCGGTCGCCGCCGGCGGCCGACTTCTCGGCGTCGGTGGCGAGGGCCGCTGCGGTGTCCACGTCCAGGACGGCGTCGTCGGTGGCGCGGATCGCGTAGCCGCCGGATTCGCTGACGAGTACCTCGGCGTCGGCGCCCAGTGCCTTGCGGATGCGGGACGCGTACGTGCGCAGCGCGGCCTTGGCCTGATCCGGTGGCTCCTCGCCCCAGATCGCGTCGATCAGCTCCTCGGCCGTGGCCGTGTGGCCGCCGCGCAGCAGGAGGGCCGCGAGGAGGGCGCGCTGCTGCGGGGAGCCCATGTTGAGTGCCTGGTCACCGCGCCAGGCGCGGACGGGTCCGAGCACGGCGAAGCGCAGCCGTCGTTCCTGCTGCTCGGGTTCGCGTCCCCGGTGCCCCTCGGCGCCCATGGTGCCCCCTGCGTTCTGCGCTCCACTCCGCAGGGCCAGTTTGCCTTGTCATCGGCGATTACGTCAGCTCGGTACCGGCCTCTCTACGAGGTCCCCAAATTTCGCTGGCATTCCGCTAGCTGACGGATCGTCAGATCGGGGTTACCGTGGACGCCATGGAGACCTTCCCGAAGATCATCTCGGTGGACGACCACACGGTCGAACCCCCCAACGTCTGGCAGGACCGGCTCCCGTCGAAGTATCAGGACATAGGGCCCCGTATCGTCCGGGCGCCGCTGAAGGAGATGACCTTCGTCGGCGGGAAGTTCGCCCCCCTGATGGGAGGTCAGGGCGACCCGGGCCCGGTGGCCGACTGGTGGGTCTACGAAGACCTGCACAGGCCGCTGACCAGGCTCGATACGGCCGTCGGCTACGACAGGGACGAGGTCAGGCTGGAGGCCATCACCTACGAGCAGATGCGCCCGGGGTCCTTCAGCGTGAAGGACAGGCTCGCGGACATGGACGTGAACCACGTCCAGTCCGCGCTCTGCTTCCCCACCTTCCCGCGCTTCTGCGGACAGACCTTCACGGAGGCCAAGGACCGCGAACTCGGACTGCTCGGGGTGCGCGCGTACAACGACTGGATGGTGGAGGAATGGTGTGGGCCCGAGGCGGGCGGACGCCTGATCCCCCTCACCCTCGTACCGCTGTGGGACGCGGAACTGGCCGCGGCCGAGGTACGGCGCAATGCCGCGAGAGGAGTCCGCGCCGTCTGCTTCAGCGAGATTCCCCCGCACCTGGGTCTGCCCAGCATCCACGGCGACGAGTGGGACCCGTTCCTGCGCGCGTGCGACGAGACGGGCACCGTCATAGCCATGCACATCGGCTCCTCCAGCCGGATGCCGTCCACATCCGCTGACGCGCCCCCGGCCGTCGGCTCGACGATCACCTTCGCCAACTGCTGCTTCTCGATGGTCGACTGGCTGATGAGCGGCAAGTTCGACCGCTTCCCCGGACTGAAGATCATGTACGCGGAGGGCCAGATCGGCTGGATCCCGTACATCCTCGAACGCGCGGACGTGGTCTGGGAGGAGAACCGGGGGTGGGGCGGCGTCGCCGAGAAGGTGCTGCGCCCGCCGTCCGAGCTGTTCGCCGATCATGTCTACGGCTGCTTCTTCGACGACGCGTTCGGCCTGAAGAACATCGACGCCATCGGCGTACCCAACGTGCTCTACGAGACGGACTACCCCCACTCCGACTCCACCTGGCCCAGGTCCAGGGAGGTCGGCGAGGAGCAGATGGGGCATCTGGCGCCCGATCTGGTGGAGCGGATCGTGCGCGGCAACGCGATCTCGCTCCTGGGGCTCACGCCGGACGGGCTGTGGGCCGGAGCGTGACCCGGGGCCGGGGCCGGGGCCGCCCACAGCCGGGCGGCCCCTCCCCGTCACACGGTGCGGTGCGGCGGCGTCGGCGCGTTCCGCGTCAGCTCAGCAGCACGGGAAGCGTCGCGGGCCCGTCCGAGATGAACGAGGTGATCGGGACGATCTCCTCCGGAGGGACCGCCAGTCGGATGCCGGGGAAGCGCCCGAAGAGCGCGGGCAGCGCCGTACGGGCCTCCACCCTGGCCAGCGGCGCGCCCAGGCAGAAGTGCACCCCGTGCCCGAAGGACAGGTGCTCCTTGTCGGTGCGGGTGACGTCGAAGGCGGACGCGGTCGGCCCGTGCTTCTCCGGGTCGCGCGCCGCTGCCGCGTAGGTGGTGAGGATCGCGTCGCCCTGGCGGATCGTGCCGCCGTCGGGGAGCGCGATGTCCTCGACGGCGAAGCGCAGCGGCAGGTTCGAGATGCTGGGCGCCCAGCGCAGCGTCTCCTCGATGACGTCGTCCCACGTGGCGCCGCCGTCCAGCACCAGCTTGAGCTGTTCGGGGTGGGTGAGGAGCGCGTGGACGGCGTTGGCGATGAGGTTCACGGTGGTCTCGTGGCCCGCGCCGATCACCAGCATCAGCGTGTCGATCAGTTCGCTCTCGCTCAGCCGCGAACCGTCCTCCTCGTCACGCGCAGAGACCAGCACGCTGGTCAGGTCCTCGCCCGGCTCCCGCCGCTTCAGCTCGGCCAGCGCGCCGAACGCGATCCGGATGTCCCGCGCGGTCTCCGCCGCCTCCTGCGGGGTGGCGGAGGTGTCGAAGACCCGCTCCACGATCCGCCGCACCTCCGGCTGGTCGCGCTCGGGCACCCCGAACAGCTCGCAGATCACCCGCATCGGCAGCGGGTGCGCGTAGGCGGCGCGCAGATCGACGCTCTCGCCCTCCGGCTGCTCCTCCAGCGCGCCCAGCAGGTCCGCCGTGATGGCCTCCACGCTGGGACGCAGCCCCTCGGTGCGGCGTGCCGTGAAGGCGGGCGCGACGAGTTTCCGCAGGCGTCTGTGGTCGGTGCCGTACGCGGTGAACATGTTGTCCACGTCGATCCAGGCCCGTACCCAGGTGTCACGGAACTCGCCGCGCTGCCAGGCGGGCCAGTGCTTGCGCGGGTCCTTGGAGACCCGTGCGTCGGTCAGCATGTCCTTGAGCAGCGCGAAGCTGTTGACGGACCAGGCGGGGATGCCCGAGGGCAGCTCTATCCGGGCCGCTGGTCCGAAACGGCGGAGGCGGTCGGCCTCGCCGTGGATGTCGCTGCCTGCGGGGTCGATGACGAGGGGCTGCTCTTCCACGGGGTGGCTCCCGCCTGGTCGGGGACGATGGGCGTGAAACGGGCGGGCAGTTCGGCGAGGGCACGGTGGAAGGGGCCGTTGCGCCACTCCAGCGTGTCGAAGGCCACCCGCAGTTCGATGTCGGAGAGCCAGGCCGTGAGCCGCTCGATCGCGGTCGTCGCGATGAGCAGCGCGGGCCTGTGCACCGGGCAGGAATGCGGGCCCGCGGCCCACGCCAGGTGCGCGCCGCCGCCGGAACCGCCGGTGCCGCCGCCCTGGCCGGGGGCCGTGCGCCCGTGCTGGGTGTTGGCCGCCGCGTAGGAGACGAGCACGAGCTGGCCCTTGCGGATCCAGGTGCCGTGGAACAGCACGTCCCTGGTGGGGAAGTGCGCCGAGTAGTTGGAGATCGGCGGCTCGTTCTGGAGGACGTCGAGGATGGCGTCGCGCGGGGTGAGGGCGCCGCCGGAGAGGGTGCTGTAGTAGCGGTCGTCGGAGAGCATCCGGGCGAGCGCGTTGCCGATCAGGTTGGTCGTCGGCTCGTGCCCCGCGCCCATCGTCAGGACGATCTGGTGGATGACCTCCTCGTCGCTGAGGCCCGCCGGGTGGTCCATGAACCAGGAGGTGAGGTCGGCGCCGCGCTCGCGCTTCTTCGCCGCCGCCAGCTCCCCGATGTAGCTCTCGAACGCCGCGTTGCCCGCGGCGGCCTCCTCCGGGGTGTTCGCCTCGAAGAGCGCGGAGAGCGCGCTGACCAGCCGGTCGCTGTAGGAGTCGGGCAGCCCGAAGACACGGTTGAACAGCAGCAGCGGCAGCACCCGCGCGTACTGCGAGATCAGGTCGGCCTCGCCGTCGGCGCCGAACCTGGCGATGAGGGAGTCGGCCAGCTCCTGCACGTGCCCGCGCATGACGTGGGGTTCGATGCGGTCGAAGCTGTCGGTGATGACCTGCCGGTAGCGCGTGTGGGCCTCGCCGTCGCTGAAGAAGACGTTGGGCCGCCACGACATCATGGGCCGGATCGGCGAGTCCTCGGGGATCGTGTCCTGCCAGACCCGCGAGTCCTTCGACCAGGTGACGGGGTCGTGCAGCAGGTCCAGCGCGGCGCGGTAGTCGAGGATCAGCAGCGCGCCCACGCCCGGCGCGACCTCCACGGGCGCGAGGGGCCCGTAGACGCGGAGGCGGTCGTAGACGCCGTGCGGGTCGGCGGCGAACTCCGGGCCGTACAGCGCGGTGACCTCGCTGCCGGGCGGCGCCATGGGCGGCGGCATGACGCCGGTGGCGCGGGAGGCGCCGGGACGCCCTGGGGGCGGGCCGTGCCTGCGGGGCGGGGGCGGGGGGTGCGGGGTGTTCACGCGGGCTCCTGGTGCTGTGCCGGTGCGTGGCCGGGCGCTGGGCCCGGGTCCGGGGTCTGCGGGGTGTGGGAGAGGACGTGGCCGACGAGGGCGATCAGCGCGTCGGCCGACTGGTCGCGGTCGCGCGCGTCGCACAGCACCAGCGGGGTGTCCGGGTCCAGATCGAGGTGGTCGCGCAGGGTTTCGACGGCGTGCGACGGCGAGTCGGGGAAGGTGTTGACGGCGACCGCGTACCGCAGCCCCGCCTCCTCGATCATGTCCATCACCTCGAAGGAGTCCGCCAGCCGCCGGGTGTCGGCCAGCACCAGGGCCCCCAGGGCCCCGCGCGCGATGTCCTGCCACAGCGGCCTGAACCGCCGCTGGCCCGGCGTGCCGAACATGTAGAGCACCAGGTCGCCGGGCAGGGTGCGCCGTCCGAAGTCGATCGCGACGGTGGTCGTGGACTTCTCCCTGACCCCCGCCAGGTCGTCGACGAGCGCTCCGGTCTGCGTCATCACCTCCTCGGTGTGCAGCGGAGCCGTCTCGGACAGCGAGCGGATGAACGTCGTCTTGCCGACCCCGAACGGCCCGGCGACCAGCAGCTTCACCAGCGTCTTGGCGGAGGGGTCCAGATACATGCTGCCGTCGGACGCCGTGCCCGGCTCGGGGCCGGGACTAGGACGACTTGAGAGTGCGGAGTCCATCGAGAACTTTCTCCAGAATCTGCCGCTCGGGCAGTTCGGCATCGGGTATCGGCGCACGGGCCTGGAGATGGCCCGCGTCGACCAGGTCGGCGGCGAGGACCCGCACGACACTGACCGGCAGCCGCAGGTGAGCGGCCGTCTCGGCCAGGGAGAGCGCGCCGGGGAGGAGCAGCTCCAGCAGCCGCCGCTCCTCCGGCCGGAGTCCGCCCGGCAGCGTGCCCGCCGAGCCGGACAGCACGGTCAGCCGGTCAAGGGTGTTGCGGCTCGGCCGGGCGCGCCCTGAGGTGGCCAGGTAGGCCGGGACGAGGCGCCTGCTGTCGCGGGGTGGCGGAGTCATGCGGGCGCGTCGTGCGGAGACCGGTCGGGGGTGTCGTCGCGGGGCGGCGCGTTCATGGTCTTGGCACCGAGCGTCGCCACCTGCACCTGCATGTGGTGGGTGACGACGCCCATGTTGACCTCGGGCTCGGCGAAGACGGCCAGGCAGGTGTTCTCACCGGCGGGGATCGCGAAGACCCAGCCCTGATCGGACTCGATCACGGTCTGCCGCAGCTTGACCCCGAAGTCGCCGCTGAACGCGACGGTGGTGGTGCGGGCGGCGCCTTGGAGGGCGGACATCATGGCGGCCACGCCCTCCGCCGCCTCCCGCTCCAGGCCGGGCGAAGCGCCCTCGATGAGGCCGTCTCCTGAGATGACGGCCGCGTGGACGACGTGGGGCAGGTCCAGGAGCGGGGCCAGTACCCAGGACGTGTCCTCTCGGACGGACCTGCGTGCGGGGGATGTCATGCGGGGGAATTCCCTTCGGACTCACGGGGGTCGGCGTCGGATTCGGTACGGGGGCCGTCGTACGGGGCACGGGGCGCGGGTACGGACGTGGGTTCCGGCGTCTGCTCGGGGGCCTGCTCGGGCAGCGGCGCGCCGCCGGGGGAAGCGGAGGCGGCGGCGGACTCGCTCTCCTGGACCGCGGCCCGGCCTGATGCCGTGCCCTGCTGGAAGGCGGCCCAGCGTGCCGCGCTCTCCCGCGCGTCGGGCTGTGGCGCGGGCTCGGGGCGGTGTGCGGAGTGGCCGGCGTGGCCGGACCGGGCGGAGTGCGAGGAGTGCCCGTACGCCTCGTGCGCGCCCTCGCCCTCGCCCCTCGCGCGGGCGTGCGCACCGGAGGACTGCGGCGCGCCGCTCTCCTCGGGCAGGGCGCGGCGCCTGCGCCTGCGCGGCAGTTCGGCCTCGGCCGACGCGGGCGCGGGCTCGGGCGCCCCCGCCGGGACCTCGGGTGCCGCGGGGGCGGGCGCCGCCTCGGGCGCCCGCGTCGAGCGGCCCCGCACCGGGAGGCTCGCGCCCTCCGGCGTGGCCGGGACGGACGAGGAACTCGTCGGCGGCAGGGGCGCCATCGCGGACACCGGGTGCTCCTCCTCGTCCAGCAGGGTCAGCAGCGGGTCGCCGGGGATGTGCACGATGGCCCGGACGCCGCCGTACGGCGAGGTCTCCACGTGGGTGCTGAACCCGTACTGCCGCACGAGCCGGCCCACGGCGGCGAAGCCGCTGCGCGGCGGGTCGCCCAGTTCGGTGATGAGCACCGCATCCTGGCCGCCCATCAGCCGGGCCGCGCGGCGCAGTTCGTCGCCGTGCATGCCGACGCCCGCGTCGTCGATGATCACGGAGGCGCCCCGGTTGCCCTGCTGGAGGGTGACGGCGACGGGCAGGTCGGGGTGGGAGTAGTGCAGCGCGTTGGCCAGCAGCTCCGTCAGCGCGACGGCGACGGGCTCCACGGCGCGCGCGACCACGCCCACGGGGTCGCGCAACTGGTTGGTGACCTGGATGCGCTCGTAGCCGTTGAGGCGGGAGCTGGCGCCGACGACGATGTCGGCCAGGTGCGAGTTCTGCCGCGTCAGGCCGGGCCAGGCACCGCAGACCACGGCCGTGGACTGGATGCGGCGCAGCGCCTGCTCGTTGAGGAAGTCGGCGGCGAGGAGGTCCTCGGCGACGGCGGGGTCGTCGTAGCGCTCCTGCATCCGCTGGAGCAGCGTCTGGAGCTGGTACAGCAGCGCCTGGATCGTGGTCGCCGCGCCGCGCAGCGCGGCCTGTGCGGCGGCGTCCACGCGCAGCCGCTCCTTGTCGACGGCGTCCCTGAACTGGTCGAGGACGGTGGTGAGGGCCTGGTCGAGGCCGCTGCCCACGGTCTCGCTGTGGAGCGGGCCGCGCACCGGGACGTCGGTGTGGGCCATGGCGACCGTCAGATCGGGGATCCGGGCGCTCGACAGGTGCTGGACCTCGCTCTCGGCTGCCTGGAGCCGGGAGGTGAGGGTGGCGTTGTAGCGCGAGGCGGACCGCAGGTCCTGCTCGACGGAGTCGACGCGTGCCCGCAGGCGGCGCGCCTCCCCCCGCGCGCGGACGAGCAGCAGGGCCGTGACGATGGCGGCGACTGTGCCCAAGGCCAGGATGACGATCAGCGCCACCGGTATCTCGGTCATCGGTGTCCTCGGTCATGGAGTGCTGGGGACAGTGTTCGGTTTGCGGCGAGTGGCCGGTTCCGCCGGGGGCGGGGCGAGGCAGCCGGGAGGCGCGTAAATGCGCTTCACCGGTTCCTCTTCAGTCACTCATGGTGCACCAGTTGACACCTGTGTACACCGCCTACGTTAAACAACGGTTGCCCGAGGCGCGCATCCGGATCATGCCAGCTTGCGCCGGGGACCGCACTCCTCTTGTCTGATGGCCCGTCAGATAACACCATGGGGCCCGCACAGCGGCGGGCGCGCGGCGTGCCCGCACCGAGCCGAGGAGGGTGCGTCGTGCTGTACGGGATGCAGTTGCCGGTCCAGTCGCAGAGCGCCATCTACACCGAGCCGTGGGAGGCGGAGGCGGGGGCCGGGGACCTGGTCGCCGTCGCCAGGGCCGCCGATCTGCACGGGTTCGACTACATCGCCTGCTGCGAGCACGTCGCGATCCCCAGGCGGCTGGCCGCGGCCATGAGCACGGTCTGGTACGACCCCGTCGCCACCCTGTCCTTCCTGGCAGCCGCCACCCAGCGGGTGCGGCTGCTCAGCCACGTGGCGGTCGTCGGGCTGCGGCACCCGCTGGCCACGGCCAAGCAGTACGCCACGCTCGACCACCTCTCGGGCGGGCGGCTGATCCTCGGCGTGGGCGCGGGGCACGTGCGCGAGGAGTTCGACATGCTGGGCGCCGACTTCGCGGGGCGCGGCGCCGTACTGGACGAGACCGTCGACGCGCTGAAGGCGGCGCTCGGCGAGGAGGAGTTCCCCGAGTTCGCGGGGGAGCGCTTCCGCTTCTCGGGGCTCGGACAGCGGCCCAGGCCGGCGCAGACACCCAGGCCGCCGATCTGGGTGGGCGGCTCGTCCCCCGCGGCGGTACGCCGTGCGGCGGTACGGGGCGACGGGTGGCTGCCCCAGGGCGACCCCAGGGACCGGCTGCCGGGGCAGATCGAGAAGCTGCGGGCGCTGCGCGAGGCGGCGGGCGTCGAGGAGCCGTTCACCGTCGGCGCCATCGCGGAGCCGCTGTACGTGGGCACGCCCGGCTGGGACACCGGGCGTCACACGCTCTCGGGCGGGCCGGAGGCGCTGGCCGAGTCGCTGCGCGCGTACGCGGCGATGGGGGTGCGGCAGCTCCAGGTCCGGTTCCGCAGCCGGGGGCGCGACGAACTCCTGGACCAGATGGCCGCGTTCGCGACGGGGGTGGCGCCGCTGCTGGAGGACTGACGGGCCGGGGCGTGCCCCGTCGAAGGCGGGTGGTGTGCCCCGTCGAGCACCGGACCGCACCGTTCACCACCACACAGGGACAGGGAAAGAGGCGCTGGACATGGGCAAACTCGACGGGCGCGTCATCGTCATCAGCGGGGCCGCGCGGGGCCAGGGCGAGCAGGAGGCACGGCTGTTCGCGGCCGAGGGCGCGCGCGTCGTGCTCGGCGACGTGCTGGACGAGCGGGGTGAGCGGCTGGCCAAGGAGCTGGCGTCGGAGAAGGGGAACGGCGGCGGGGGCGCGGTGTACGTCCACCTTGACGTGCGCAGCGAGGAGGACTGGGCCGCGGCCGTCGTCGTCGCCAAGGAGCGGTTCGGCAAGGTGGACGGCCTGGTGAACAACGCGGGCATCGTGCGCTTCGCCGAGCTGACGGGCACCTCGCTGGCGGAGTACCGCGAGGTGGTGGAGGTCAACCAGGTCGGCTGCTTCCTCGGGATGCGCACCCTCGCGCCGGAGCTGACGGCCGCTGGCGGCGGCACCATCGTGAACACCGCCTCGTACACGGCGCTGTCCGGCATGGCCTTCCTGACCTCGTACGCGGCGACGAAGGCCGCCATCGTCGGCATGACGCGGGTGGCGGCAATGGAGCTGGCGGCCAAGGGCGTCCGGGTCAACGCCATGTGTCCCGGCGCCATCGACACACCGATGAGCAACCCGCGACAGGCGTCGGAGAACGGCCTGGAGGTGGACGACCAGGGCTCGCGGGAGGCGCTGGACGCGCTCTACGCGAAGGTCGTGCCGCAGGGACGTATCGGCAGGGCCGATGAGGTCGCGGCCCTCGCCCTGTTCCTGACGTCCCAGGACTCCTCGTACATCACGGGCCAGCCATTCGTGGTGGACGGTGGCTGGATGGCGGGCCTCTCGCTGCTGTGAGGCCGGGGCGCACGAACCCCGTGTCTGATGCGTCGTCAGGTATTGACGCTCCACGGAGCCGGTGCCAGAGTCGTGCACATCCATATCTGACGCACCGTCAGAAAAGAGAAGCAGGACCGAAGAGGGAGTGAACCGCCTTGGAATTCGGGCTCTTTGTGCAGGGATACGTGCCCGCTTCGCGGGCGAGGACCGATCCGGAGGCCGAGCACCACGCCCTGGTCGAGGAGACCGAGTACGTCATCCAGGCGGACAGGTCGGGGTTCAAGTACGCCTGGGCCTCGGAACACCACTTCCTGGAGGAGTACTCGCACCTGTCGGCCAACGACGTCTTCCTCGGCTACCTCGCGCACGCCACCGAGCGCATCCACCTCGGCTCCGGCATCTTCAACCCGCTGCCGCAGGTGAACCACCCGGTGAAGGTCGCCGAGAAGGTCGCCATGCTCGACCACCTCTCCGGCGGGCGCTTCGAGTTCGGCTCGGGCCGGGGCGCGGGCTCCCACGAGATCCTGGGCTTCCTGCCGGGCATCACCGACATGAACCACACCAAGGAGATCTGGGAGGAGACCATCGCGGAGTTCCCGCGGATGTGGCTCCAGGACGAGTACCAGGGCTTCCAGGGCAAGCACTGGTCGCTGCCGCCGCGCAAGATCCTGCCGAAGCCGTACGGGGGCTCGCACCCGGGCATGTGGTACGCGGCCGGGTCGCCCTCCTCGTACGCCATGGCGGGCAAGAAGGGCCTCGGCGTGCTGGGCTTCAGCATCCAGAAGGTCTCCGACATGGAGTGGGTGCTGGAGTCGTACAAGGGCGCCGTCAAGGACGCGGAGCCGGTGGGCGACTTCGTCAACGACAACGTCATGGTCACCTCGACGGCCATCTGCGCGGAGACGACGGAGAAGGCCAGGCGGCTGGCGGTCGAGGGAAACCTGCACTACCTCCAGTCGCTGCTGTTCCGCTACCACGACACCTTCCCCCGGCCCGAGGGCATACCGGAGTGGCCGGAGCTGCTGCCGGAGTACACCGACGAGGTCATCGACCTGCTCATCGCCGAGGAGCTGATGATCTGCGGCAACCCCGACGAGGTGCTCCAGCAGTGCAAGCGCTGGGAGCAGGCCGGGGCCGACCAGCTCTCGTTCGGGCTGCCCATCGGCATCCCGCCAGAGGACACGCTCAACACGATCCGGCTCATCGGCGAGCACGTCATCCCGCAGATCGACACGGACCCGGTGCACAGGACGACCCGCTTCCGGGACGCGGCACGGGCCGCGCGGGGCTGAGCGCGCGCCGTTACCGGTCGCGGGGCGGGCGCCGGGGCCGGGCCCCGTCCCGCGGCCGGTGAGCGTGCGTTCCGGAACCGGTGACCAACCGCCCGAGGCCGATCCGAACCCGAGGCCGATCCGAACCCGAGGCCGATCCGAGGCCGAACCCGAGCCCGAGGAGGAGACGGAACCATGCTTGACCACCTGATCAAGGGCGCGACCGTGGTGGACGGCACGGGCGCGCCCTCGTACACCGCCGACGTCGGCATACGGGACGGCCGCATCGCCGTCGTCGCCGAACCGGGGACCGTCCACGAGGAGGCGCGCTCCAGCCAGGAGGCGGCCGGGCTCGTCCTGGCCCCCGGCTTCGTCGACCCGCACACCCACTACGACGCGCAGCTCTTCTGGGACCCCTACGCCACCCCGTCGATGAACCACGGCGTCACCACCGTCGCGGGCGGCAACTGCGGCTTCACCCTCGCGCCCCTCCACCCGGACCGCCCTGAGGACGCCGACTACACCCGTCGGATGATGTCCAAGGTCGAGGGCATGTCCCTGGTCGCGCTGGAGGAGGGCGCGCCCTGGAACTGGCACGGCTTCGGCGAGTACCTGGACGCGCTGGAGGGGCGCACGGCCGTCAACGCGGGCTTCATGGTGGGCCACTGCGCGCTGCGGCGGCACGTCATGGGCGCCGAAGCGGTGGGCGGGCAGCCCAGCGAGGAGCAGCTCGCCGAGATGCTGCGCCTCTTCCACGAGGCGATGGACGCGGGCGCGTGGGGCCTGTCCACGACGCAGTCCGCCACCCACTCCGACGGCGACGGCGAGCCCGTCGCCTCCCGGCACGCCCGGCCCGGAGAACTCCTGGCCCTGTCCCGCGCGGTGGCCGAGCACGAGGGCACCCAGATAGAGGCGATCGTCTCCGGCTGCCTCGACCAGTTCTCGGACGAGGAGATCGACCTCTTCGCCGAGATGAGCGCCGTCGCGGGACGCCCCCTGAACTGGAACGTCCTCACCATCGACGCCGCCGTGCCCGAGCGCGTGCCCCGGCAGCTGGAGGCCAGCGAGCGGGCTCGCAAGGCGGGCGGACGCGTCGTCGCGCTGACGATGCCGATCCTCACCCCGATGAACATGTCGCTGGGCACCTTCTGCGCCCTCAACCTCATCCCCGGCTGGGGCGACATCCTCGGGCTGCCGCCCGCCGAGCGCGTCGCGAAGCTGCGCGATCCGGCGGTGCGCGCGGAGATGCTGCGGCGCGCCGACAGCAAGGAGGCCGGGGTCTTCCGGCGCCTCGCGCGCTTCGACCGCTACGTCATCGGCGACACCTACTCGGCCGCCAACGAGGGCCTGTCGGGGCGCGTCGTCCGGGACATCGCCGCCGAGCGGGGGCTCGACCCCTTCGAGTGCCTCGTCGAGATCTGCGCCGCCGACGATCTGCGTACGGTGCTGTGGCCCATGCCCACCGACAACGACCCCGCGAGCTGGGAGCTGCGCCGCCGCACCTGGGAGCACGAGGACGTGCTGCTCGGCGGCTCCGACGCGGGCGCCCACCTGGACCGCATGTGCGGCGCCCCGTACACGACGCGCTTCCTCGGCGACTGCCTGCGCGGGCGGAAGCTGGTCGGCCTGGAGCGCGCGGTGAAGATGCTGACGGACGACCCGGCGCGGCTGTTCGGGCTGCGCGAGCGGGGCCGCGTGACCGAGGGCTGGCACGCGGACCTCGTCCTCTTCGACCCAGACCGCATCGACGCGGGCCCGGCCCGCCTCCTCCACGACCTCCCCGGCGACAGCCCCCGCCTCGACTCCGAGGCCACGGGCATCGTCGGCGTCTGGGTCAACGGCGTGGAGACCGTCCGCGACGACAAGGTCACGGGCGCCGTGCCCGGCACGGTACTGAGGTCGGGGCGCGATACGGAGACGGTGCGCACGAGGTGAGGCGGGACGGGGTGAGGTGGGTACGGGGAAAGCGTTAAAAGCGCTGGCCGGACCGTATGAGGCCCGTCAACGGCCGCGTCACGAGGGCGCCCTTCGCCGTATTCCGGAATGAACCGCGAAACCGCGGATACGGCATACGGCATACGGCAAGTGGCGGAAAATATGAGCGAGTCTCCCCGGCGTCAAAGAGCACTGGAAGCCACCCTTGAAGGTCTTCCCCTCGCCCTCCAGGGGATCGGCACCATCACGAGAAACCTCAAGGCTTATGGAGCCGGTGTCGCGATAAACGGGATCGTCGGGCTCAAACAGGTCGCTGACGAGGCCGGACACGCCTGGCAGATCTATTGGCACCCGGACCACATCCACCCGAAACCCAACTACTACAAAGCCGCCAGCGGCGTCGTCAACGTCGTCGGCGCGGCCGTGTACGGCGCTTCCAGCGCCGGTGCGCTCAGTCCGGCGCTGGGCGGTGCGGGCGCCCTCGCGCAGGGCGTGTCCTACTACGCGGCAAAGCTCCTCCCGCAGGACGCGGGCACCTACTATCCGCCCCTTCCCACGCACCACGGGCCGGTGAGTCCCGGCGCCGCCCGGCCACCTGTCGCACCGGGGAGTACGACAGTGGCCCAGGCGGCGGCGCTGAGCGCGACGGGCCGTGGGACCCCGACGCGCGAGGGCGGCACGGCGAAACCGGCCGCCGACTCGTACGCGAACCGTCCACACGCCGGTCCGCACGGTCCGCACGGTCCGCACGCCGGAACGGTGACGCGCGGGGGCGGCGCACCCCAGGGGCGTCGGCACTCGCTGTAAGCCCTGGCCTCGGAAGAGCACCGGAACGGCCGGGCTCCGACCGGGCTACCGGCCGTTCCGCGCCTGGAGCACGAACAGCGCCCACGCCACGTTCTGGCGCTGCTTCCTCTCCTTGTTCCACTCGCCCAGGGACAGCGCGCCGCTGAGCAGGCTGCCGAGCCCAGGGTGGACGAGGTTGCCCGCAGGGCCGATGCTCGCCCTGCCGATGGTGCGCAGCTTTCCCCTGCCCCGCACGAAGCGGTCCATGACCTCCACGGAGTGCCGCGTGGCGAGTTGGCAGACCTCGGCGGCGAGGGCCGTCGCGTCCGCGTCCGGCCTGTCCGCCTCGCTCATGTAGTCCCGGAACTCCCGGAGACGAGCGTGCGCGCGCAGGTCCTCGACCGACTCGTGATAGGCGCCGCGCGGCCCGAGATGGTCGATCGTCCGCAGCGCGACCACCTCTTCCGCCGCCTGGAGCTGCCACTGCTCGAACGTCTCGACCCCGCCACCGGGCGCGGCCCGGCCGAGGGCGCGCAGCGCCCTGGCCATGATGCTGTTGGAGACGAGGTCCACGTCCATGTCCATGGCGGCGGCGATGCCGAGGTCCTGGACGAAGAGGACGGGGTCGGCGGAATTCCCCTGCCCGAACCCTGGGGTGATGCCACGGGAGTGGTTGTCGGGCCCGAACGCGCAGGGCAGGGCCCGCCGCATCCTGTCCACCACATCGGGATAGTCGTCGGGCCGGGCCTCGCCGATCCTCGTGACGGTCTCCCGGAAGTCCGTGTAGTCGTACTGCTCGCGTGCCACCAGGCTGCGCTGCCACAGTTCCGGGTGGTCGTCGATGAACTTGACGTACGGCAGTTCCCGCAGGTCCACGGGGCAGAACTCCCGCGAGACGAACCAGATCTCGTCGTAGCAGAGCAGCAGCCCGGTCACGTTCTCCAGTACGGCGTTGGGAATGGTCCCGCCGTGCTCCGTCCGCCCCAGGATGTTCTCGTAGTCGTACGTGATCGGCGTCGACAGCCCGACGAGTGCACGCTTCACGGTTCGTCCCCCTCCGCCCCCGGATGCTCGCATCCTAGAAGGGGGCGGCGGACTGGGTGTGTCCGGCCTGGGCGGGGCCGGTCAGCGGCGGCGCAGGGACGCGTCGGTCAGGGGCGGCGGGGTGAAGTAGAAGTCGTCCGCGTTGAGGTCCGTGCCCGGCGGGACGATCTCGTCGATACGGTCCAGGACGTCCGCGCTCAGCGTCACCTCCGCGCCCGCGAGCAGCGAGTCCAGGTGGTCCATCGTGCGGGGGCCGAGGATGACCGAGGTGATCGCCGGGTGCGCGCGGACGAACGCCGTCGCCAGCTGGGGCAGCGGCAGCCCCGCCTCCTCGGCCAGCTTGGCGAGCAGGCCGACGGCCTCCAGCTTGCGCGCGTTGCCCGGCAGCGCGGGGTCGAACTTGTGCCGCTCCACGCTGCCGCGCCCCTGGCCGAGGTCGACGTCCGCTGCGGAGCGTATGCGGCCCGACAGCCAGCCCGCGGACAGCGGCCCCCACGTCAGCACGCCGAGCCCGTACTTCTGCGCCGTCGGCAGCACCGCCCGCTCCACACCGCGCGCGAGCAGCGAGTAGTGCGGCTGCTCGGTACGGAGGCGGACATGCCCGCGACGCTCCGACGCCCACTGCGCCTCGACCAACTGCTCGGCGGGAAACGTGGACGTGCCGACGGCGCGTACCTTGCCCGAGCGGACGAAGTCGGACAGTGCCGAGAGCGTCTCGTCGATGTCCGTGTCCGGGTCGGGGCGGTGCACCTGGTACAGGTCGACGTGGTCGGTGCCCAGGCGGCGGAGGCTGTCCTCCAGCGCCCGGGTGAGCCAGCGGCGCGAGTTGCCGCCCTGGTTGGCGTCGGGGCCCATGGGGAGGTGGCCCTTGGTGGCGAGGACCACCTCGTCGCGACGGGCCCCCTTGAGCGCCTTGCCGACGACCCGCTCAGAGCCGCCGGTGGAGTAGACATCGGCGGTGTCGATGAAGTTGATGCCCGCGTCCATCGCGCGGTGGATGATGCGGACGGCCTCGTCGTCGTCCGTGTCGCTCAGGCCCCCGAACATCATCGCGCCGAGCGCGTGGTCGCTGACGGAGATGCCCGTCCCGCCGAGAATCCTGCGTCGCATCGCTGCGTACCCCTCGTTCTGTGTGCGTGTGCCTGCGCGTGTGCGTGGCTGTGGCTGTTCCGTGCGTCTACGGGGACGACTCTGCGGGCTCCCGCGGCCGGCAACCAGATCAGGCTCAGCCTGGGTCCGGCAGTACCACCCGGCGGATACTGGAGCCATGGCACGAGGCGAGCACACGGAGACGATGGGCATTGCCGCGTTCCTGAGAGCCCGCCGGGCCGCTCTGGAACCGGGCGAGGCGGGACTGCCCCGGATGCCGAACCGCAGGCGCGTGCCCGGGCTGCGCCGCGAGGAGGTCGCCCAGCTCGCGGGCATCAGCGTCGACTACTACGTCCGCATCGAGCAGGGCCGCGCGCACGGCATCTCGGACTCGGTGCTGGAAGCCCTGGCACGGGCGCTGCGGATGACCGAGGACGAGCGCAGCCACCTGCGCAACCTGGCCGCGCCGCGCCACCGGCACGGGGGCACCGACAACCTCGTCGTACGGCCCCAGATCCAACGCCTCCTCGACTCGATGGAAACCGTGCCCGCCTTCGTGGTGGGCCCCGGACTGGACTACCTGGCCTGGAACCGGCTCGGCGCGCGGATCGCCTACGACATGGAGACGCTGCCCCCGGAGGAGCGGAACAGCCCGCTGCTCGTCTTCCTCCACCCCGAGAGCCGGGCGCTGCACCCCGACTGGGACAGCGTGGCCGCCGAGACCGTCGCCGCCCTCCGCGCCGAGACCGGACGGCACCCAGGCCACCCCCGGGTCGAGGGCGTCCTCGCACGGCTGCTGGAGGAGAGCCCGGAGTTCCGCGCGCTGTGGGAGGAGCAGGAGGTGCGCGAAAAGCTCTCCGGCACCAAGCGCATCCACCACCCCGGGGCAGGTGAGCTGACGGTCACCTACGAGACCTTCCGGCTCACCCTCGACCCGGACCAGACGCTGTGCACCTACACCGTGGACCCCGGATCACCCTCCGAGACCGCCCTGCGCAGGCTCGCCGGAGAGCCCGTGGGAGCGGGCGCGGGGAGAGCGGGCGCGGGGACCGGGGCGGCGGGCTAGGCGGTGGCGTCCAGCCACACGGGGTTGGTCATGGCCGCCATCGCGCCCGGTATCCCCGAGGGGGAGCCCTCGGGCACCTTGTGGCGTATCTCCGCGCGGACGTACGTGGCCAGGGAAGCCGTGGTGCGCCACTCGACGGGCGCGGCGCTCACGGGGCCCGAGCGCATCTCCCCCTGGTCGGTCAGCAGGCGGAACGTGGCGCCCTCGGGCGCGCCCGAGACCTCCATCCTGACCGTCACCTCCGCGTCGCCCGGGACGCGGAGGCGGTCCCCGATGCCCGCGTGCTCGCCCCGGCCGCCGCTCGCGGACAGCTTCAGCCCGGTCTTCGAGGACTCGGCGAGATAGCTGCGGCCCGCGCGGATACCGTCGAGCAGCGCGCGCCGGGACAGGTCGTCGGCGAGGACGACCGTCTGGGGCAGCCCCACGACCTGGGGCTCGCGGTGGGCATCGCTGTTCCCCATGGCCGGAAGCCAGCCGTCGCCGCTCTCTGCGGCCGACACCAGCATGTTGTCCCAGGCGGCGACGGCCAGTTCGTCATCGGCTGTCCAGGGGCCGTTCCAGACCTCGACGGCGTCCGCGTCCTCGTAGCCGAACTTCCACTGGCAGCCCACGAACGGGCAGTTGGGATGGGCGGGGACCACCAGGCCACCGGCCCGGCGGATCCTGCGGGCGTAGCGCTCATAGGCGTCGTCCCGCGCGCGGTAACGCCAGTCCACGAAGGTGCCCGGCTCGGTACCCAGGGCGAGATAGTGCCCGTTCCTCGTGGTGACCTCCTCACCGCAGAGGACGAGGAGATCCTCGCCCCACAGCCCCTCCCAGGCGGCGTGCCCCGAGGTGGTGTTGTGCTCGGTGGTGGTGAGGAAATCGAGCCCGGCGGCGCGCGCCGCTGCCGCGACCTCCGCCGGGGTGCGCTGCCCGTCGGAGTGGACGGTGTGCAGATGGCAGTCGCCCCGGTACCAGGCCCTGCCCCGCCCCTTGGCGCGCTCCGGCGGATAGGCGGGCTTCGGCGTCTCGCCCCGCTCACCGTGGCGGAGGGTGACCGTCACCTCGTAGTCCAGGCCCTGGGGCGCGACCGTGTAGGGCCCCAGGGCGATATGCCAGGTGCCCTCGCGCACCGGGCCCGCGAGATAGCCGGGAGTGGCCTTCTCGGCGCTGATCGCGAAACTGGTGCGGAAGCCGCCCGACCAGCCGCGGAACCCCTTGCCGCCGGGCGCCGTGCCCCGTTCGTCGAAGATGCCGATGTCCAGCGCGTTCCCCGGAGTGCCCGCGGGGACCTGCGGCTTCTCGTACGTGTACGAGACGGCGATCTCGCGCACGCCGCCGGGCACCTCGACCGGCAGATAGACGAAGTCCGGCGCGCCGGTGGGCAGATGGCCGCGCACGGTCCGGCTCTCCTCGGCGCCGCCGCCCCGCCCGGCACCACCGCCGTCCTGGCTGCCGTCCGGGCCGTTTTCCACGCCGCCGCCCGCGGCGCGAGCGAAGCTCACGGTATTGAGCGTAAGCACACTGGCCGCGCCCGCAACCGCGGACAGCTTGATGACCTCGCGTCGTTCCATCCCGGACCGCCCCCCTGCGTCGAAAGTGCCGCGAGACACAGTTGTACGCGGGCGGGACAGGCAGGGAAAGCCCTGTGGATAACTCGGAGAAGAGGGGGTGACGAGGGACTTCGGTGCTCCGGACAGGGGCCCGGGAGGGGACGGTGGCGGGGCCGCGCGGGCTCGGCCCCGCCGGGTTCGGTTCCGCCGTGCTCGGTCGCGGCGGGTTCGGCCGCGCCCGGGTTCAGCCGCGGCGGGCGCGGCGAACCAGGAAGACGACCAGCGCCACGATCAGGACGAGCGGCAGCAGCAGGTACATAAGCAGCCGCTTGACCCACTTGCTCGTCGTGCTGCTGCCATTCGTGCCGCTGGTACCGGTGGTGCCGGTGGTGGTGACCCCGCTGGTGGAACGGCTCGTGCCGCTGCTGGAACCGTTGTCCTTGCTGATGCCGCCGCTGCCGCTGACGGTGCCGCCCGTGCTGCCGCCACCGCTGCGGCTCCCCCCGCCGCTGCTCCCGCCCGAGGACCGCCCGGGGGCCGCCTGCACGGTGGAAGCGGAAGCGGAGTGGGCCGAGATCAGGCCGGAGGTCCGGCTGGACGCCTGAGTGGACGTCTGAGTGGACGTCTGGCCCGTCGTCCGGCTCGTGGTCTGGCCCGATGTCCGTTCCGACGACGGGCTCTTGTGCGGATACGCGGGCGTCGAGGCGTGCGCGGCGACGGGCCCCAGCCCCAGCAGGGCTCCCAGGAAGAGAACAAGAGTGGCAGTTCGCATGGATTTCCCCCGTGATCGTGTGCAGAGTGACGGTGGCCCACCCGTCGTACGGGCCTGGGCCACGGAACCGTAGAACCGTAGACCACTCGTCAGGACGCCGAGAGAAGGGCCCTGGATGCGGATCGCGACGACAATCCCCTCGACGGACGAGACCATCCGCCCGGCCCGGCTCGCCCGCGAGGTCGAACAGCGCGGTTTCGACGGGCTCTACCTCCCCGAGCACACCCACATTCCCGTCAGCCGCGAGACCCCGTCACCGATGGGCGAACCGCTCTCTCGCGAGTACGGGCGCCTGCTCGACCCCTACGTCGCGCTCGCCGCCGCGGCCACCGTCACCGAGCGCATCGCGCTCGGCACGAGCGTCACCCTCGTCGCCCAGCACGACCCCATCGCGCTGGCCAAGACGGTCGCGACGCTCGACCTGCTCTCCGAGGGACGGTTCAGCCTCGGCGGGCTCGGCGTCGGCTTCGGCTGGAACGTGGAGGAGGCCGCCGACCACGGCGTCGAATGGTCCGGCAGGAGGGAGCTGGTACGTGACCGGATCGCGCTGATGCGGGCGCTGTGGGACCCGGAACCGACGCCCTACGAGGGCGCCTTCGGCTCCGTGAGCGCCAGCCTCGCGCACCCCAAGCCCGCCCGACGGGGCGGACCGCCGGTGCTGCTGGGCGGGGCCGCGGGGCCGAAGCTGTTCGCGCAGATCGCGGAGTACGCGGACGGCTGGATCCCCATCGGAGGCAGCGGCCTGGCCGAAGCGCTCCCGGTCCTCCACGAGACATGGGAGCGGGCCGGGCGCGGCCCGGAGCGGCCCATGGTGGTGCCCAGCTTCGTGGAACCGTCACCGGGCAAGCTGGAGCACTACGCGGAACTGGGCATCGACCAGGTTGTCCTGCGGCTGCCCGCTGGCGAGGAGGGCGAGGTACTGCGCACGCTGGACGCGTACGCGCGGTACTTGTGAGGGGGGCACCGCCAACCCGGTGCCCCCTTCCCGCTCCCCGCCCCGTTCCCCCTGCCCCGTTCACGCCGCCTCGGCGCGCCTGATCTCCTTGATCTTCAGCATCCGCGTGATGACCTTGTCCAGCTCGTCGTCCTGGAAGACCTTCTTCCAGTCGTCCTTGACGATCGACTCGCGCCCGTAGTCCATGGCGATCAGACAGGCGTCGGAGAACGGGTTGGACCCCTTCAGGGTGTTGGCCAGCGCCACCTGGGTGTGGCCGAGCAGCATCGCGCGGGCGGCCTTCTCGGGCACGCCGACGGTGTTGACCGTCTCGTCCAGGGCCTCGGTGAGCAGGGCGCCGACCATGCAGGCGATGGTCTCGACGAGGGTCGGCTCCAGCACCGCCAACTGCTTGACCGTCACCCAGTGGACGTCCACGACGGGCGCGTACATGGTGCGGATGACCTCGTCTGCCAGGTCCTTGCGGCTCTCGTCGGCGCCCTCGTACGCGGCCACGACCTCCTGGGGCGCGGCGATCCCCCCGAAGGTGTCGGCCCACTCCTCCTTGGTGGTGCGCTCCAGGAAGACGGACGGGTGGCAGGGGTGCGCCACCGCGTTGACGACGTCGGCCCTGCGCGCGAGCAGCCCCGCGTACGCGGCGGCCGGGTCCAGGGTGAGCAGCACCGAGCCGGGTCGCATCAGGGGCACCAGGGCCTCGGAGACGGTGCCCAGCACGATGTCGGGCACGGCGAGGATGACGACGTCGGCCTGGGCGGCGGCCTGGGCCGAGTCGGTCAGTTCGCGGCCCTTCTCCCGGAGCAGTTCCTGTCCCTTGGGCGAGTTCTCGCTGAACAGGACCCGGAAGTCGCTCTCTACGAGGTTGTTCGAGACGCGCTGGCCCATCTTGCCCGCGGCGCCGATGACGGCGACGGTCCGCTGCTCGGTCTCCTGCTCGGACATCACTTGCTCCTCATGAGGGTGTTGACGCTGTGCTGTGTCCACTGGTCTTCGAGCCGGGCGGTCTCCTCGAAGCCGCCCTGCCACGGGAGCCAGTGCTCCACGATCTGGTTGATGTCCCGCTCGTCGGGACGGACCCGCTCCACCATGTGGGCGTGATCGAGCAGCCCCTCGCCGAGCGGGCAGCCCGCGAAGGTGAAGCCGACCCAGCCGTCGCGGCGGCTGAACGCGAAGTCCTTCACATGGATGTTGACCACGTAAGGGGCGGTGCGCTCCACCACGTCGACGGGCCGCTCCAGGCGGGCGACGCTGTTGCCGGGGTCCAGGCAGACGCCCAGGTGGGGGCTGTCCACGGCCCGTACGACGGTGAGCAGATCGTCCGTGGAGACCTGCTCGTACGTCTCCAGGCCGAGGGTGACGCCGCGCTCCGCGTAGGCGGGCACGGTCTCGCGCAGCAGGGCCGTTGCCTCGTCGGTGGAGGGCCGGTGGCCGGCGGTGTTGAGCATGCTGCGCACAAACGTGGCGCCCAGCGCTTCCGCGAGACGGAGGTAGCGGCGCAGGTGGCCGGGGGCCACGCCTCGGGTGCCGAGTTCCAGGCGGAGGCCCAGGTCGTCGGCGGCGGCGCGCACCTCCGTCAGCTCGGCGTCGGTGAAGGACTCGATCACGGGGTGGTCGCAGATCTGGAAGACGTCGGCGCCCAGTGCGCGCGTGTTCTCCAGCATCTCGCGAACCGTCAGCGGCTTCGGGGCCCGTTCGGACAGGCGCCAGAAGAACGCGTACGTGCTCAGGCCGTAGGCCATCACGCGCTCCTTTCCAGGGTGTCGGTTCCGTTTCCGTTTCCGTGGCCGCCGGTCGTCCCCTGGGGGCGGCTCCCCTGCGGCGGGCCCCCTTGCGGGTGGCTCCCCTGGGGGAGGCCGTGGAGGGCGACGGCCTCGTCGAGGATCTGGGCGAAGGCCGCCGGGTCGTGGGCGAACCGGCCCAGGAACAGGCCGCCCGCGCGCGTGCCGAGCCGCGTCAGCAGGCCGGGGCCCGCGCTGCCGCCGTAGATGACCCGGCTGCCCGTCAGGCCCGGCTGTTCCGCCAGCCACGCGGACAGGCCCGCGCAGACGGCGCCGATGTGCTCGGGCGAGGCGGGTTCCGGGGCGCCGATGGCCCACTGCGGCTCGTACGCCACCAGGACGCGCCCCAGCACACCGCCCGCACCGTCCCGCGCCGCGACGGCGAGCGCCGAGGACACCTCGTCGATGCAGCGCTCCGTCGCCTCGCCCACCCGCACGCGCTCCGGTTCGCCGACGCAGAGCACCGGGGTGAGCCCGGACCGCAGCGCGGCCGCCGTCTTGGTGGCCACGGTGTGGTCGTCCTCGCCGAAGAGGCGGCGCCGTTCCGCGTGGCCGACCTCCGCGTAGGAGCAGCCGATCTCCCTCAGTTGAGGGCCCGCGACCTCGCCCGTGTAGGCGCCGTTGTCCTCGGCGCACAGGTCCTGGGCGCCGATCCGTACGCCCGATCCGGCGAGGATGCCGCAGGCGGGGGCGAGCGTCGGGAAGGAGGGCAGGACGAAGGTCTCGGCGAGTCCGCTGACGACGGCGGGGTGCCGGTCGGCGATGGCCGCGATGCGGCGGCACCAGTTGAGCGTCTCGTGGTGCCCGAAGTACATCTTGAGGCTGACGCCGATGGTGACGGCCGAGGCGGCCGGGGTGGTCGAGGCTGCCGAGGCCGCCGAGGCCCTTGTGGGGTGGTCGGGGGTCATGTCAGGCCGCCTCGTGACCGGGGCCGGTGCCGGGGCCCGAGGCGGTGCCGGTGCCGGGCGCGTCGTCGCCGTCGCGGCTCTCCTCGTAGTCGCACATGAGCTGGACCTTGGCGGCCGAGGCGGACGAGGTGTCGAAGCGGTACGTCAGCCACTCCGCCGCCAGCCTGCGGGCGAGTTCCAGGCCGACGACGCGCTGGCCGAAGGTGAGCACCTGCGCGTTGTTGGAGAGGACGGCACGCTCGACGGAGAAGCTGTCGTGCGCGGTGACGGCGCGGATGCCCTTCACCTTGTTCGCGGCGATGGCCACGCCGAGGCCCGTGCCGCACACCAGGAGGGCACGGTCCGCCTCGCCCGCGGCGACGAGTTCGGCGGCGGCTATCGCGACCTTCGGGTACGCGGTGTGGCCGTCCGCGTCGACGCCCACGTCCCGTACGGACGCGACGAGTCCGCTGGCCTCCAGGTCCTGCTTCAGCGCCTCCTTGTAGGAGTATCCGGCGTCGTCGCTGCCGACGACGATGCGGAGCGCGGGGGCCTGCGGTGCGGTGTCAGCCTTGTCAGCCATCTCAGCTTTCCTTAGTGGTGCGGTACTTCGGTGGTGCGGTGCTTCGGGGTGGTGCGGTGCTTCGGCTCGTCGACGCGGGCACGGGCACGGGCGTGGGTGCGGGTGCGGGTGCGGCTGTCCGTCGGCTCAGCCCCCTGCGGGCCGGGCGGCCAGTACGCCGTGCACCGCGCGGGCTATCAGGGCGAGCGAGACGGCGCCCGCGTCCGGGGTCCCGAGGCTCTTCTCGGCGTGCGGGCGGGCCCGGCCCATCCGGGGCAGCAGCTCGGCGGTGGCCTCGGCGGCGCGCTCGGCGGCCGTCGCGGCGTCGTCCCAGGCGACGGTCAGCGCGCGGCCCTCGGCGACGCCCTTGCCGAGCGTCTCGGCGAACGGCACCAGCACGTCCACCATGGTCTTGTCGCCGACCTCGGCCCCGCCGAGCCGTCGCACGGCGGCCGACGCCTCCGCGGCGGCGTCGCCGACGGTCCCCGGCGCGGGCGCTTCCTGGTCGCCGAACGCGGTGCCGAACGCGCGCAGGACGACGCCCCACAGTGCGCCCGAGGTGCCGCCCGCGCGGTCGGCCCAGGCGTCGGCGGCGCGCTGGAGCAGCGTCCCCGCTCCGGCGCCCTGGCCGAGCGCCTCACGGCCCGCCTCGTAGGCGGCGGAGGAGCCGCGGCGCATCCCGATGCCGTGGTCCCCGTCGCCCGCGACGGCGTCGATCCGGCCGAGTTCCTCCTCCTGCCCCGCGACGGTGCGCGCTGTGGCCTCCAGGGCGGCCAGCGCGGTACGGGCCGCACGGCGGGAGGCATCGCTCGCACCCGGAACGGGCTCGGTCGCGGGGACGGCAACAGGCGCAGCCCCGGCCCCAACTCCAGCCCCGTTTCCGGAACCGGCCGGTGCCACGCTCCCCTTGCGGTACGCGGGCGCGTCGGCCGGAGCCCGCCACAGCGGCTCCAGCTCGTCGTCCAGCCAGCAGAGGGTGAGCGAGACGCCCGCCATGTCGAAGCTGGTGACCAGCTCCCCGACCTCCGGATCGACGGCTTCGACGCCCGCCTCCTCCAGAAGGGCGGCGACGCGCCGGTAGACGACGAACAGTTCCTCGTACTTGACCGAGCCCAGCCCGTTCAGGAGCACCGCCGCACGCTGCCCACGGGGCGCGGCCACGCCGTCGGGCAGCTCGGACAGCAGCGTGGAGACCAGCAGCCCGGCCGCCTCGTCCGCACTGGGGACCTCGCGCTCCCCGAGCCCGGGCTCCCCGTGGATGCCCAGGCCGACGGCCATCCGGCCCTCCGGCACCTCGAACAGGGGCGCCTCGGCGCCGGGCAGCGTGCAGCCGGAGAAGGCGATGCCGAAGGAGCGCGTACGCGCGTTGGCGAGGCGCGCGAGGCGCACCACCTCGTCCAGCGCGAGCCCCTGCTCCGCCGCCGCTGCCGCCGTCTTGAAGACCGTCAGATCGCCCGCCACGCCCCTGCGCCGCTCCGGCTCGGACGCATCGGCGCTGGACACGTCGTCGGTGACGGCGAGCGTCTCGCAGCGGATGCCCTCGCCGTTCAGCCGCTCCGCCGCCTGCCCGAAGTGCAGTACGTCCCCGGCGTAGTTGCCGAAGGCCAGCAGCACTCCGCCGCCGGAGTGCGCTGCCCTGGCGACCTGGTGGATCTGCTGCGCGGAGGGCGAGGCGAAGACGTTGCCGACCGCCGCGCCGTGCGCCAGCCCCTGGCCGACGAGACCGGAGAACGCGGGGTAGTGGCCAGAGCCGCCGCCGACGACGACCGCGACCTGCCCGTGAACCGTGGGCGTGCTGCGGACGACGCCTCCGGGGACGCCGCGTACCCAGCGGCGGTGCGCGGCGACGAAGCCCTCCAGGGCCTCGTCCGCGAAGGCGGAGGGCTGGTTGAACAGTCGAGTCATGAGAGGCGGCCTCCAGGACCGTGAGGAGGGGGAAGCGGGGGGGGCGGGCGTGGGGACGCGGTGGGGGGGCGGGAGCGCGCGGGGGTCAGCGGCCGGTGGCGGGAGGCGCGAGGGGCTGCGGCGCGGAGGGGGCGCCCTCGGCCACCGCCGATCCCGCCGATCCCGCCGATCCCACCGATCCCGCCGATCCCGTCGAACCTGTCCGTCCCGTCGACCCCTCCGGCGTCCGGGGCCCCTTGCCCTTCCCCTCCCGGGCGCTGAGCCGGAGCATCAGCACGGCGGACAGCAGCATGAACGCGCCGACGAGGAAGAGCGGCAGGTAGTAGGTGCCGCTGAAGTCCTTGAGCCAGCCGGTGATGTAGCCCGCCGCGAACCCCGCGATGTTGCCCGCGGTGTTGATCAGCGCGATGCCCGCGGCAGCCGCGGCCCCGGTCAGGAACTGGGAGGGCAGCGACCAGAAGGTGGGCAGCGCGGCGAAGATCGCGCACGCGGTCACCGTGATCACGGCGATGGTGGCGGCCGGTGAGCCCATGTAGAGGGCGAGCGGAATGCTCAGCCCGCCGACCACCGCCGGGCCCGCGATGTGCCAGGACCGCAGCCCGTGCCGGGTGGCGTGCCGGGACCAGAAGAACAGCACGATGGCCGCGGGCAGATACGGGATCGCCGTGATCAGCCCGGTCTGGAGCACGTCGAAGCTGGTGTCGTACTGCTCCTCGAACCCCTTGATGATCGTGGGCAGGAAGAACGCGAGCGCGTACAGCCCGTAGATGAAGCCGAAGTAGATGACCGCCAGTGTCCAGACGCGCCCACTGGTGAACGCGGCCTTGAGCGCCGCCTTGCCGTGGCTGCCGCTGCCGCCGCTTCCGTTGCCGCTGCCGCTGCCGCTGCCGCCGTGGGCCTTACCGTCGGCGCCGTCCGTACCGTCCGTCTTGGCGGTGTTCTCGCGCGCCAGCTCGGCCGTCAGCCAGTCCTTCTCGGCCTGGGTCAGCCACTTCGCGTCGGCCGGGCGGTCGATCAAGTAGAACCAGGCGACGACGCCCAGGACGATCGCCGGGATCGAGACCCCGAGGAACATGAAGCGCCAGCCCTCAAGGCCTAGGAAGGCACCGTGCTGGTTGATGAGCCAGCCCGCGAGAGGGGCGCCGATGACCGTGGTCAGCGGCTGGGCGAGGTAGAAGAGGGCGAGGATCTTGGTGCGGTGCCGGGCGGGCACCCACTGGCTGAGGAAGAGGATCGCGCCGGGGAAGAACCCGGCCTCGGCCACCCCCAGCAGGAAGCGCAGCGAGTAGAGCTGCCCGCTGCTCTGCACCCACGTGAACAGCAGCGAGACGACGCCCCACGAGATCATGATGCGGGCCAGCCAGCGGCGGGCGCCGAACTTGTGCAGCGCCATGTTGCTGGGCACTTCGAGCACGATGTAGCCGATGAAGAAGACGCCCGACGCGAGGCCGAACTGGGCGGCGGTCAGGCCGAGGTCCTGGCCCATGCCGTTGGGCTCGGCGAAGGAGATGGCCGTCCGGTCCAGATAGTTCACGAAGAACATCAGGGCGACGAAGGGGACGAGCCGGACGGCGATCTTCTTGATCGCTGATCGCTCCACGGCTGGAGCGGCGGTGGCACTCATGGCGAACTCCTCTTCCGATCCGGACCGCGTCGTCCGGAGAAGAAACCCTGTCCACCTGGCGGCGGCTCCGCGAGAGAACTCGCTGGACAGGGGGCTGTACGGAGCACGCTAAGCCCGCACCAGCAAATTGGTCACCAATTTACCAAAGTGATGTATGTCGCTTTTGAATCCCCTTGACGGCCCACCCTGGACCCCTTTGCGACGTGCTCTGATGTACTGGAGCCAGGCCGCCGCCCGCCCTCCCTCCGGGAGCACGCGCCGGGAGCGGCGCCGACCGAGGGAGCCTCCGTACGTGAAAGGGAACGCCGCGTGAGCGCCCAGCCTGACCAGCCCGGCCAGCCCGCCCGGTCCGACGAGCCGAGCTTCGAGGCGCTGCTGCGCCCGGTCGTCCGGGAGTCGTCCGTCAGCGAGGTCGCGAAGCGGCTGCTCGACCACCTCTCCGAGGGGCACCTCAAGCCGGGCATGCGGCTGCCCGCCGAGCGCCAGCTCGCCGAGGCGCTGAACGTCGCCCGCTCCAGCGTCCGCGGCGCCCTCTCCGCGCTCGACGTGCTGGGCATCATCGAGATCCGCCCGGGCTCAGGCTCCTACGTGCGGGCCGGGACCTCCGAGTTCCTGCCCCGCGCCATCAACTGGGGCCTCATGCTGGGCCAGCGCCGCACTCATGACCTCGTCGAGGTGCGGACGTTCATGGAGAACGTGTCCGCGCGGCTCGCCGCCGAGCGCGCGTCGGAGGAGGACGCCGATCGGCTCCAGCGGCTCCTGGACCGGATGCGGGAGGCGGGCGACGACGTGCCCGCGTTCGTCGAGGCGGACATCGCCTTCCACTTGGAGACCGCGAACATCGCGGGAAACTCCGTGCTCAGCGACATCCTGCACAGCATCCGCGCGCTGCTCCAGGTGTGGATGGAGCGCGCGGGCGGCGTCGAGGGCACCGTGTCCGGCACCCTCAAGGAGCACGCGGAGATCCTGGCGGCGATCCGTGCCCACGACGGGGACGCGGCGGAGCGCGCCATGGCCGCGCACATGAACTGCGCGAGTGCGCGCCTGCGGTCCTCGCTGAGCGACGAGGAGAGCGGGGAACTGGACACCGCTGACACGACGCGCTGACCGTCGCGCCGCGCCCGGAGCGGCCCGCCCTGCCCCCAGGCGCCGCGAGCCCCCCTTACCGCCCCGAACCGCACAAAGCGCTTGCTCGTATGCTCGGGGGATGACTTCGAGCGCGCAGGCAGTCCCCACAGCCAACGCCATGCGACGTGCACTCCGCCGCGCCCGCGACGGTGTCGCACTGGACGCGACGGAGGCCGCCGTGCTCCTTCAGGCGCGCGGCGACGATCTCGCCGATCTGGCCGCCTCCGCTGCCCGGGTGCGGGACGCGGGTCTGGAGGCCGCGGGACGGCCGGGAGTGATCACGTATTCGAAGAGCGTCTTCATTCCGCTGACCCGGCTCTGCCGCGACAAGTGCCACTACTGCACCTTCGTGACCGTGCCGGGCAAGCTGAGGCGCGAAGGGCATGGCATGTTCATGTCGCCCGATGAGGTGCTGGACGTCGCGCGGCGCGGAGCCGAACTCGGCTGCAAGGAAGCGCTGATCACTCTCGGCGACAAGCCGGAGGACCGCTGGCCCGAGGCCCGGGAGTGGCTCGACGCCCACGGCTACGACGACACCATCGCCTACGTACGGGCCATCTCCATCCGCATCCTGGAGGAGACCGGTCTGCTGCCTCATCTCAATCCGGGCGTGTTGTCGTGGACCGACTTCCAGCGGCTCAAGCCCGTCGCGCCGAGCATGGGGATGATGCTGGAGACGACGGCCGAGCGGCTGTGGTCCGAGCCGGGAATGCCGCACTACGGCTCCCCGGACAAGGAACCGGCGGTCCGACTGCGGGTGCTGGAGGACGCGGGCCGTTCCTCCGTGCCGTTCACCAGCGGGCTGCTCATCGGGATCGGGGAGTCGTACGAGGAGCGCGTGGAGTCACTGTTCGCGCTGCGCCGCGTCGCCCGCGCGTACCACGGCATCCAGGAGCTGATCATCCAGAACTTCCGCGCCAAGCCGGACACAGCGATGCGCGGGATGCCGGACGCGGACCTCGACGAGCTCGTCGCGACGGTCGCCGTGGCCCGGCACATCATGGGCCCAGCCGGGAACCTCCAGGCGCCGCCGAACCTCGTCGACGGCGAGTACGCGCGTCTCATCGGCGCCGGGATCGACGACTGGGGCGGAGTCTCCCCGGTGACCATCGACCACGTGAACCCCGAGAAGCCGTGGCCGCGTCTGGACGAACTCGCCGCACAGTCGGCGGCGGTCGGCTTCGAGCTGCGGGAACGGCTGTGCGCCTACCCCGAGTTCGTCCAGCGCGGCGAACCCTGGATGGACCCCAGGCTGCTGCCCCACGTCACCGCGCTGGCCGACCCGGAGACGGGCCTCGCGCGCGAGGACGCCACTGTCGAGGGCCGCCCCTGGCAGGAGCCCGACGAGGGCTACATCGCCCCCGCCGGCCGCACCGACCTGCACCGCACCATCGACACCGAGGGCCGCACGGGCGACCGTCGCGACGACTTCGACGAGGTCTACGGAGACTGGGACGACCTGCGCGAGCGCGCCAAGCCCGGCATGGTGCCCGAGCGCATCGACACGGACGTACGGGCCGCGCTCTCGCAGGCCGCCGACGACCCCACCAAGCTGACCGACGACGAGGCCCTCGCGCTGCTCCACGCCGACGGGCCCGCGCTGGACGCGCTGTGCCGCACCGCCGACGACCTGCGCCGCGAGGCGGTCGGCGACGACGTCACGTACATCGTCACGCGGAACATCAACTTCACCAACGTCTGCTACACGGGCTGCCGTTTCTGCGCCTTCGCGCAGCGCCGTACCGACGCCGACGCCTACACCCTCTCCCTCGACCAGGTCGCCGACCGCGCCCAGCAGGCGTGGGACGTCGGCGCCACCGAGGTCTGCATGCAGGGCGGCATCCACCCGGACCTGCCCGGCACGGCCTACTTCGACATCGCGCGCGCCGTGAAGGAGCGCGTCCCTGGCATGCACGTGCACGCCTTCTCACCGATGGAGGTCGTCAACGGCGCCAGCCGCACAGGCCTGTCCATCCGCGAGTGGCTCACGGCCGCCAAGGAAGCGGGCCTGGACACCATCCCGGGCACGGCCGCTGAGATCCTGGACGACGAGGTCCGCTGGATCCTCACCAAGGGCAAGCTGCCGGCAGCGACGTGGGTGGAGGTCGTCGAGACCGCGCACGAACTGGGCATCCGCTCCTCCTCGACGATGATGTACGGGCACGTCGACCAGCCCCGCCACTGGCTGGGCCACCTGCGACTGCTCGCGGACATCCAGCGCAAGGCGGAGGCGAAGGGCGTGGAGGGCTTCACCGAGTTCGTCACGCTGCCCTTCATCCACACCAACGCCCCCGTCTACCTCGCGGGCATCGCCCGGTCCGGGCCCAGCACCCGCGACAACCGCGCGGTCACGGCCATGGCGCGCGTCCTGCTCCACCCGCACATCCCCAACATCCAGACGAGCTGGGTCAAGCTCGGTACCGAGGGAGCGGCCGAGATGCTGCGCTCCGGCGCGAACGACCTGGGCGGCACGCTGATGGAGGAGACCATCTCGCGCATGGCGGGCTCCAGTTACGGCTCGTACCGCTCCATCCAGGACCTGATCGCCATCGCCGACGAGGCGGGCCGTCCGGCGAGGGCCCGTACGACGACGTACGGGCCGGTCTCCGAGGAGCGCAGCGCGGCGGCCCACGCCTCGGACGGCCACCTCCCGGAGCTGCTGCCGGTACTCGGCGACTGACCCTCACGCTGACCCCCGCCCCGCCCCGTCTCTTCCCCGGTCATCCGGACACCACGGACAGCTCACACAGCGCCCACAACTGACAGAACCTTGTCGATTAGAGTGCTGACCCGGTCAGGCGGGGCGGAAGGCGTACGTCCGGCACGGCAGCGTCCGGAACGGCAGGGCGACGCGTTCCCCGCGCGGCCAGCGAGACGACGGCGACACGAGGGAGCAAGGGGAGGGGAGGACGGTGGCCGCTTCCGGCAGCGATGCCATATGGGGCCGCGCCGAACAGCAGGACTTCCGCAGCAGGGTGCGGGGCTGTCTGCTCGGTGGCGCGATCGGTGACGCACTCGGCGCGGGCATCGAGTTCGACTCGCTGGACACGATCCGGCGCACGCACGGCGCGAGCGGCGTCACGGACTACGTATCGGCCTATGGGCGACGCGGCGCGATCACCGACGACACGCAGATGACGCTGTTCACGATGGACGGCCTGATCCGCGCCCACGTCCGCCGCGACACGGGCGCCTGGCACCCGCCCACCGACGTGCACGCCGCCTACCGCCGCTGGGCGGCGACCCAGCGCGACTGGGGCCCCGACGAGCGCAAGAAGGAAGACGGCTGGCTCGCGCGCGAGGAGTGGCTGTACGCGCGCCGCGCGCCCGGCAACGCCTGCCTCAGCGGTCTCGCCGACGACCGCATGGGCACCGTCGAGACGCCCAAGAACCCCCAGTCCAAGGGCTGCGGCACCGTCATGCGCTCCGCGCCCTTCGGGCTGCTCGTGGGCTGGGAGCCCCAGCTCGTCTTCCAGCTCGCCGTCGAATGCGCGGCCCAGACCCACGGCCACCCCACCGGCTACCTCGCGGCCGGCGCCTTCGCCGCGATCGTCCACGCGCTGGCCCGCGGCGACTCCCTGGACCACGCGGTCCAGAAGGCACTGGCCCAGCTCGCCGCCCGCCCGGGCCACGAGGAGACCTCGGACGCGCTCAAGCGCGCCCTGGGCGCCGTGCGCCAGGGCATGCCGACAGCCGAGCGCGTCGCGGCCCTCGGCGAGGGCTGGACGGCCGAGGAAGCGCTGTCGATCGGCGTCTACTGCGCCCTGGTCGCCGAGGACGTCCGCCACGGGCTGCTGCTCGCCGTCAACCACGGCGGGGACAGCGACTCGACGGGGTCCGTCTGCGGGAACCTCCTCGGCGCGATCCACGGGGAGACGGCGCTGCCGCCCGGGTGGGTGGCGGAGCTGGAGGGGCGCGCGACGATCCTGGAACTCGCGGACGACTTCGCGATGGAGATGACGCAGGGCCCGGCGCTCCACGCCCCCGGCGCTGCCAGCCCGGCCTGGCTCCTCCGCTACCCGCGCGCGTAACGGCTCCGGCGCCTTTGGCGGACCGTGCCCTCCGAAGAAGGCAAGGAGAAGGCAAGGGGCCGGGGGAGGTTTCAGCGGAGGCACACCGCCAAGGGGCCGGCGCCACGCGTCAGCGCATCAGCTCGCCCGCGTTCACCAGGAGGCACTGGCCCGTGACCGAGCGGGCCCGCTCGGACGCGAGGAAGGTGACCGCGTCGGCGACGTCCCCGTCGGTCGCCAGCTCGGGCAGCGCCATCCGCGACGCCAGCCGCTCCCGCACCTCCTCCTCCGGCACCCCCTCCGCGTCGGCGGCCCACCGCACGTACGCCTGCACGGGCGGCCCCCACATCCAACCGGGCTGCACGGTGTTGACGCGGACGCGGTGCGGGCCCAGCTCGCGGGCCAGCGAGTACATGGCCGACACCAGCCCGCCCTTCGACGCCGCGTAAGCGGCCTGCCGCACCTGCGAGGGCGCGGCCACGGACGACTGCGTGCCGATGAGGACGACGGCGCCGCCCCCGCGCCGCTTGAGCGCGGGCAGGCAGGCCCGTGTCATGCGCAGGGTGCCGAGGAGGTTGACGTCGAGCACGTCGCGCCAGGCGTCGAAGTCGGCGTCCTCCAGGCCGCCCATGTAGCTGTCGAGTGCCGCGACGTGCACGACCGCGTCGATCCCGCCGAAGCGGGACTCGGCCAGCGCGGCGAGCGCCGCGCACTGGTCGTCGTCGGTGATGTCGGTGACGAGATGGGCCGTGCGCGCACCGGACGGGTCGATCTCGGCGGCCGATTTGGCGAGATTCGCCTCCGTACGGGCGCCCAGCACCACGTTCGCCCCGTCCCGCACGCACGCCGCGGCGACCTGGTGCCCCAGCCCCGCGCCGACGCCTGACACCACCACGGTCCTGCCTTCGAGCAGCACTGTCGGTCCCTCCCACCCGCTGAGCCGTAACTGACGGCTCGTCAGGGTAGGGACGCGCCCGCGAGAAGACCAGCCCCACGCGCACCCGGCGTGACTCCCAGTGCGCCGCACCTCTCGTCTTCTGATGCCACGTCAGCTATACGTGCGGGGGTGCGGGGGACTGTCGTCGTCACAGGGAGGCACTCATGCCGGAGGACACACGGAGCGGGACGTACGCCGAGCTGGCCGCCGTCGGCCCGTACGGGGTGCGGCCCGGACACGCCCTGATCACGATGGTCGAGCCGCACCCGGGGCACGAGCACGCCTACAACCGCTGGTACGAGGACGACCACTTCATCGCGGGCGCCATGGCCATGCCCTGGATCTACGCGGGCCGCCGCTGGGTCGCCACCCGCACGCTGCAACTCCTGCGCTACCCGGAGGACTCGGCCGTCGCGAAGCCCGTGACGGCGGGCTGCTACCTCTCGACGTACTGGATCACCGAGGGCCGCTACGACGAGCACATGAAGTGGACCGTCGGCATCAACAAGCGACTCAACCGCGACAACCGGGTGCACCAGGAGCGCACCCACGTCTTCACCAGCTTCCAGGACCACGAGGCAACGGTCTACCGCGACGGCGACAGCGGCCCCCGCGACTTCCACGCGCTCGACCACCCCTACCGTGGGCTGGTCATGCAGGTCATCGACGCCGAGAGCCCGGAGCGCTGCGGCGAACTCGCCGCCTGGCTGCGCGACACGCACCTGCCGGAGCGGCTGAAGGGCTCACCGACGGCCATGGTCACCCTCTTCCGGCCCACACCGCTGCCGGGCGACCGGATGTCGTACGTGAAGCAGGTCGAGGGCGTGGGCACCCGGCTCACGCTGCTGTGGTTCCTGGAGCAGGACCCGCGCGAGTGCTGGGAGGCATGGTTCACGGGCCTGGACGAGTCGGTGGCCGGTTCGGGCCTGGGACGCGTGGAGTTGGTGGCTCCTTTCCTCCCGACGGTGCCGGGAACCGACACCTACGTGGACGAACTCCGTCAGGAACTCCGGTGAGGGTGAGGGGAGGGACACGCGGGGAGGACCCTCACGGAAGCTCCTCACAGTGACAACTGCGGAGGAGGGGAGGCAGTTCCCGAAACGGGAGGACATCCGAAGGGCGGGAGTGTCGGCGCGACGGGGTGGCGTGGGGTGGTGCGGAGCGGCGCGGGGCGGTGCGGGGGCGGTGCGGAGTGATGCAAGGCCGAGCCCCCTCGGCCGGGACGGCGGACCAGTCGAGAGGGCTCTTGGGTGTTGCTGGTGTCACTTACCTTGTCGCACTCGTGGCGTTCTGCCGCGCCGAATACGTGGCAGAAGCCGAGTTGGTCAGCGAGGGTCGAGAACCCTGGCGCTCACCGCGTCGACGAACCCGGTCCAGCTCTCCGGGCGGAAGCTGAGCGAGGGGCCGCCCGGCGCCTTCGAGTCACGGACGGCGATCGCGGACACGATCGGCGACCTCACCTCGACGCACGCGCCGTTGGCAGAGTAGGTCGATTTGGTCCAGTTGTCGGTGTTTCCCTGTCGAATAGCCATGTCTGCTCCATTTGTTGGTGCCTTGTGATCGACCGTACGCCCCGATATCGGGGCGCGAAGAGGTCCTTCACTCGACTGGATGGCATATTCCAGTCCGGTCTTCACACCGCAGACAGGCGAGGGGTACCCTCTCCGCCCTCAGGGTTTGACGAAATCCTTGGCCGCTTTTTCGATGAACCGGCGGGTCTCCTCCGGGTTCAGGGCCTCGGCGCGCAGATGCTCGTACATCACGCTGTAGCTCTGCACATCGTGCGACTTCTCCAGATAGAGGTCGCTCGTCACACCCTCCAGATAGACCACGGACGAGTCCGAGGTGTCGGGGAACTCCAGGATCGTGTACTGCCCGTTGACCCCGGGGTGCGCACCCATCGAGAACGGCATCACCTGGATCGTGACGTGGGGCTTGGTCGCCATCTCGTTGAGGTGCTCCAACTGCTCGATCATCGTCTGACGGCCGCCGACCTCCCGCCGCAGCGCCGCCTCGTCCAGCACCGCCCACAGGCGCAGTGGCTGCCGGGGGTCGGTGATGCGCTCCTGGCGCCGCATCCTGACCTGCACCCGTTTCTCGATGTCGGCGTTGGACGCCTCCGGGAGCGCGCCCACGCAGACCGCTTCCGCGTACGCCCTGGTCTGCAAGAGGCCCGGCACGACCTGCGGCTCGTAGACACGCAGCGAGGCCGCGTCGGTCTCCAGGCCGATGTAGACGCTGTACGGGATGTCGCCGAAGGCGTGCCACCAGCCCTGCTGGCGGGACTCCTTGGCCATTTGCATGAGCGAGTCGACTATCCGCCGGTCATCGACCTCGTAGACCCCGCAGAGGTCACGGACGTCGCGCTGGCTGATGCTGCGGCGCCCGTTCTCCAGGCGGCTGATCTTGGACTGGGACACGAGCAGACGGTCCGCGACCTCCTCGGCCGTCATGCCCTTCCGCTCGCGTAGCTGACGCAGTTCCTGCCCCAGCCTTCGGCGTCGGACGGTGGGGTTCACGTTGGACGCCACTGGATCTGCACCTCCGCGTAAGTACGACTACTTCCAGCAGGTTGCCACCAACATGTGCGGCTGCGCTGGCAAATGGCAACAGAGGGTGCCTGTTTGAGTACGCGTTTGCGTCGGGATACGGCCAGCCGCGCGCACAACCGGCGCGCGGGCGTCACGGAGTGAGCACCGCCCCGCACGTGGGCGTACGGGGCCGACGGCGGTACGCGTACGGACTCCGCCCTCAGCCGCGGCAGGGTCGTGCGCGGGCGGACGTGGGGTGCGCGCATGCCCGTGCAGGCCCTTCGGCGCGCCCCCGAGCGCCCTGTCGCCGCGCCACAGGGTGCCCTTGCTCCGGGGGTCCGGGGGCCCTCCGTGGAGGGCTTACGGGGCCGCGCACGCCCGCGCGGGGTGGCGAACCCGGCCGTCGTCCTAGGCGGTCGGATCGCCACCCCGCGCGTTTTCGCGGCTCCCGGTGGTGGTTCAGCCGTGGGTACGGCGTGCTGCCTCGTGCTGTGTGCGGTGCTGCCTGTCTGTGGTGCTGTCGTGCCTTGGTGCTGTGGTGCGCGCCAGGGTCGTACGCCCTCAGTGGTGCCCTGGTGCCGTGCCCGCGCCATGCCCTGGTGGTGACCGGACGTACGCGCGGTGGTGCTCGTCCTGCCTCAGCGGGCGCCGGCGCGGGCCATGCCGCCCGCCGGTTGCCGTGCCTGCTCGGGGAACTGCCGCGACTGCGTGGGCCCGGGGGATGAGGTCGCCCGCGCCGTCGCCGGTGGGCGGCCGACCGGGCCGCCCCCGCTGTTGTTCCCCGCCGGGCGCCGCGGCTGGGCCGCGACACCGTTCTGCACGTCCATGACGGCGTGCGCGACCAGACCACCCATGGGGTCGTGCCTGATCAGGTCCCGGAGGCGGGAGCGGCACGACCGCCCCTCGTTCCCGGGGTAGAGGTGCTTGCCGAGTCCGACCGCGTGGGCCAGCGCGGCGAGCGCCGCGGTCCGCGGGTCCGGCGGCACGCCGGTGCGGATCGCCGAGTCCAGCCGGGTCCTGATCTCCCGGCTGATCGCTGTCTCCGTCGCCTGGTAGCGCGTCGTCGGCAGCACCCCGCACATCTGGCCGGATACGGCGTGCACCATGCCGCACCGCTCCAGGTGTGTGAGATAGGTTTGGCGCAACCCCAGCCGGGGTCCGCCGATCCAGTGAACGGCGCGCACCGGGCTGCCACGCCTTCGCAGCAACTCAAGCGCGGAGTCCAGAGTCGGATCTCCGGTCGGCCGTGGCAGCACCACGGCGATACGATCCCCATCAGGGGCTATCCGTCCTGCCAGAGCCAGCTCCACTAGCTGTGCCCCGGCCAGGCCGAGGTCGAGCGACTGTGGCTGCGCCGTGGTGCCCGTGGCCGGGTCCAAGGCGAGCAACAGAAGCTCCTCCGGAATTGTTCTGCGGCTCCTGCCCATCCATGCCTCCCCGCGTGGATGAATGACAGGGTGACCCCTCTCACAATGGTCTGTCGAGAGTGCGTGGACGTTATGGGCGGGAACCAGTAGGTATGTCGTTCTCGTCTGCCCGGTTGGGAAGGCCGGTAGCAGACCTGTGGAGCCGCCGCCGCGTGACGTGGCGGGCACGGTGCACAGGACACTGTTAACTGGTATGGCGAGCGGCGAGCATCAGCATCAGGAGGCATCGGTGGCGGGCGAGTCCCCCGACAAGTCGAAGCGCGAGAGGTCGTCGGGGGAGACGACGGCGGACGGCGGAGTGGTTCCGTCCGACAACGGGAGGGCCGCGAAGGCCGAACCCGAGGTGGAGTCCCCGGCCGTCGAGACCGAAGGTGACACTGCGTCTTCGGACGGTGACGCTGAGGTCGAGGCGCAGGGCGACCGTAAGGGCAACGGCGAGGGCGGCGGTGACGAGCGGCTGAAGGTGGCCGTCGCCGCATGGGTTGCGAACGCGAACGACGACCCGGAGAGCGCGGACTCCGGCGAAGCTGACGAACCCGGTGAAGCCGACGAAGCCGACAGGTCCGAGAAGAAGGGGAGCGGCGGCGACGAACCCGTCGCCTCCGGTTCCAAGGACGGTAAAGCGCCGGAGGGCGAGGGGGATTCCGGCCAAGCTGCGCCGAGCGATCTGCCGATACGTCCGAAGCCGGGCGACGGCGACCCGGAGGAGCCCGAGAAGGGCGGCGAGCGCGCCGCGAGTGCCGAGGGAGGCAAGAGCGCCGGGACGGCCAAGGGCGGCAAGTCCGGCGGCAAGCAGGGCGGTAAGCAGGGTGGCAAGCCCGGCAAGGGTGCTGCCAAGGGTGCGAAGGGTGCCGGGGCGGCCAAGAGCGCTGCTGGTGCTGGTGCCGTCGCTGGTGGTGGCGACGCCGGCAAAGGTGCTGAGGGAGCCGAGGGCACCCGGGGCGCCGAGGCGGAGGTGGACCAGCCGACCGCCATGTTCGGCGTCCTGCGGCCCGACTCCGACCGCACCGCCGACGCCGACGAAGAGGCCGCGGCACGTCGCGCCGAGCGCATGACCTCGGCCTTCTTCGGCAGCACGAAGCGTGGCGACGAGGACGACGAGCCGACGGCCGCGAAGAACGGCGACAAGGACTCCGCGGACGACGCGGGCGGTAAGGACGCCAAGGGCGGTAAGGGCGAGGGCGGTAAGGACGCCAAGGGGGGCAAGGGCGAGGGGACTTCCGCGAAGAGCTCCGGGTCCGCCACGGGTTCCGGCTCGGAGAAGGCCGCCCCGTCCGGCAAGAGCACGCCCTCGTGGGCGGCCGTCGACCAGCCCACGACGACCTTCCGCGCGGTCGGCCCCGACAAGGGCGGGGACGAGGGCAAGGACGAGAACAAGGGCGCCTCCGACGCGCCCTCCGACAAGAGTGAAGGCGCCAAGGACGAGAGCGCCGGAGCCGTCGACCAGCCCACGGCCGTCTTCCGCGCCCTCGGTGCGGATAAGCAGGACACCAAGGGCACCAAGGAAGCCAAGGGTGCGAAGGACGCGGCGAGCGACCAGGGTGCCAAGGACGCCGACGGCACCAAGGACACCAAGGGTGGCAAGGAGCCCGTCGAGGAGTCGGAGTCGGAGCGGACGAGCCAGTTCGTACCGCTGAAGTCCGCCGACGACGCGCCGCGTGCGCCCAAGAAGCCCACGCCCGCCGTGCCCCCGAAGCCCTCGGGCAAGCCGCGTACGGGCGCTCAGGACCCGCGGCTTCCGCTGCCGCAGGCCGAACCGTCCGCGGGCGGCCAGGGCGCGGCAGCGGCGTCCGCTTCCGCGGCGGCGCCGTCGGAGGCCGGGGCGCAGCCGCAGGCGGAGCAGCGCCCGTTGACCGAGGCGGAGCTGACGCGTTTGCAGCCGCGGCCCGACCAGGCGCCGTTGGACCTGCTGGCGCAGCTCACCAACACGCCTCCGCCCCCGGAGACCCCGCTGCGCACGGCCGCGCGCCGGGTGAAGATCTGGACTCCGCTGGTGCTGCTGCTGTTGGTCCTGTTCGTGATCGCACAGGCCGTGCGCCCGCTGCCGGAGTCCACGCTCACGCTCACCGCGTCGGACACGTTCACCTTCGAGGGCTCGAAGCCATCGGTGCCGTGGCCCTCTGAGGGGCAGGCGGTGCTCGACGTCCAGGGGCTGGGCTCGCTCGGCTCCTACGGGGAGCAGAAGCCCGTGCCGATCGCGAGTGTGGCCAAGGTGATGACGGCCTACGTCATCCTGCGCGACCACCCCGTCAAGAAGGGCTCGGACGGCGTGAACATCCCCGTCGACAAGAAGGCGGAGGACGAGGCGGGCCTGAGCGCGCAGAACGAGTCGACGGTGGAGGTGAAGGAGGGCGACAAGATCTCGCAGCGCGAGGCCATGGAGGCCATCATGATCGCGTCCGCGAACAACGTCGCACGACTCCTCGCCCGCTGGGACGCGGGTTCGGAGGAGGCGTTTGTGAAGAAGATGAACGCCGCCGCCAAGGACCTCGGGATGACGAACACGAAGTACACCGACCCGAGCGGTCTCAAGCACTCCACCGTGAGCACCGCCGCTGACCAGGTGAAGCTGGCCAAGAAGGCGATGGCCATCGACCTGTTCAACAAGACCGTCCGGCTGCCGGCGTACACCGACACCAAGGGCGAGAAGCACCTGAACTGGAACCGGCTCGTTCCGCTCGACGGCGTCGTCGGCATCAAGACCGGCACCACCACCAGGGCGGGCGGCAACCTGCTCTTCGCGGCCGAGAAGGAAATCGGCGGCACGAAGCAGTTGATCATCGGGGCCGTGCTGGGGCAGTACAAGCCGTCGATCCTCGACACGGTGCTCGGCGAGAGCAAGAAGCTGATCGACTCCGCACAGGACGCGCTCCAGTCCCGCAAGGTCGTGCAGAAGGGCGACGTCGTCGGCTACGTGGACGACCAGCTCGGCGGCAAGACACCGGTCGTCGCGACCAAGGACGTCTCCGCCGTCGGCTGGTCCGGGCTGAAGGTCAAGCTCGCGCTGAGCGACAAGGGCAAGAGCGTTCCCCACGAGGGCGCCGCCGGCGACGTGGTCGGCAACCTCACGGTGGGCGACGGTCCTGGCCAGGTGCGCGTACCGGTCGCGCTCCAGGACGACATGAGCGAGCCGAGCTTCGGCTCGAAGCTCACCCGCATCCTCTGACGGATGGCAGGTAACAGCTTTCAGATGACAGCTAACAGATAACAGATAACCAATTTCGGATAACGCCTCACGGCGCAGCCACGACTGCGGGCCGGGACACACTGTCCCGGCC